>DASUSA010000060.1:0-10033 GCA_036375335.1 Candidatus Limnocylindria bacterium | reverse complement strand
CGGCGTGAACGCGCTGTTCATGATCGTCGTCGCGGGGCACGTGCTGTTCCCGGCCGGGATCATCGTGAACTCCGCCGCCGACGCGGCGAAGGCACTGAGCCCGCTCGCCGGCGAGCAGGCCGGGATCCTGTTCGGCGCGGGCCTCCTGGGCGCCTCACTGCTCGCCGCCACGGTCATGCCGCTCTCCACGTCGTATGCGATCTGCGAGGCGTTCGGCTGGGAGTCGGGCATCAGCAAGAACTTCCGCGAGGCGCCGGTGTTCATGGGCCTATTCACGCTGCTGCTGATCGCCGGCGGCATCGTGGTCGTGCTGTTTCCGCAGCAGCTGCTCATCCAGCTGATCCTCGCGTCGCAGGCGGTGAACGGGCTGCTGCTCCCGATCGTCCTCGCGTTCATCCTCCGGCTCGCGAGCGACCGCTCGATCATGGGCGGATCGGCGAACGGACGGACGACGAGTGCGATCGGCTGGGGCGTCGCGACAATGGCCTCGTCCCTCTCGGTTGGCTACGTGATCGTGACGCTGCTCGGGATGGCGTAGGCGCATCGACCCCGCCCTCGCGCTGAAGCTCGTCCTCACGCCGCTGCTCATCGCAACGGCGAGCCTGGCCGGTCGCCGGTGGGGCCACGCGATCAGCGGCTGGCTCGTCGGCATCCCGTTCACGTCGGGGCCGATCACCCTGTTCCTCTTCCTCGAGCATGGCGCGAGCTTCGCCGCGAACGCGGCACTCGGCTCGATGGTCGGCGTCCTCGCGACCGCTGCGTTCGCCGTGGAGTTCTCGTCGGTCGCGCGGCGCGGTGGCCGGATGGTGTTCTCGTTCGCCGCGGGGCTCATCGCGTTCGCGGTGATCGGCTGGGCCGCCCAGGATCTCGCGATCGCGCCGATTCCGCTCTACGCGATCAGCGCCGTCGTGCTGATCGTCGCGCTCCGCCTCGTCCCAGATCCCGGTGCCGCCGCGACGGTCCCGCTGCCGCGCTGGGACCTGCCCGCGCGGATGGTCCTCGCGACGGCGCTCGTGATCGCGATCACGAGTGGTGCCGGCGCGCTCGGCCCGCGGCTGTCCGGCCTGCTCGCGACGATCCCGCTCTACGCGAGCATCCTTGCCGGCTTCGGCTTCCAGCTCGTGGGCCCGGCCGCGGCGATCCGCGTGTGGCGGGGTCTGCTCTTCGGCCTGTTCGGCTTCGGCGCGTTCTACCTCGTGCTCGCGACATCGCTCGAATCGATCGGGATCGCCGCGTTCGCGGTCGCACTCGCTGTCGCGGTCCTGATGCAGGGCATCACGCTGCGGCTACTTCGCGGCGAACAGCGTCGTGTACGCGAGGCCCGCTAGCGCGAGGAACATGCCGATCGTCGCGAGCCAGCCGAGCACGGTTAGCACTGGCCCGATCGTCTGTTTGCCCATGACCTTGGGGTTCCGCGCAGCGCGCATCACGACCACGAGGAGCGGCGGCGCGACGACGCCATTGATGACCGCCGTATAGACGAGCGCGTCGATCGGGTTCAGCCCGATGAAGTTCATCGCCACCCCGAGCGCGGTCGCGACCGCGATGACCCCATAGAACGGCTTCGCCCGGGACCACCCGGCGTTGAGCCCGAACTCCCAGCCGAAGCCCTCGGCAACGGCGTACGCCGCCGAGGACGACAGGATCGGGATCGCGAGCAGCGCCGCGCCGATCATCCCGACCGCGAACAGGATCCCGGCGAAGTCGCCGACGAGCGGCTTGAGCGCCTGGGCCGCGTCCGCGGCACTCTTGATGTCGGTCTTGCCGGCTTTGAACAGGGTGATCGCCGTCGCGAGGATGATGAAGTACATCACGAGGTTCGAGAACCCCATCCCGATGTTCGTGTCCAGCGCCGAGTAATGCAGCTCCGTCTTCGATGCCCCCCGGCGCGCCGAGCGGGTCTTGCGGCCGACTTCGACCTCCTCCTCGACCTCCTGATTCGACTGCCAGAAGAACAGGTATGGCGAGATGGTCGTGCCGAGGATCGCGACGATGGTCGTCACGTACGCCGGATCGAGGCTGAACGTCGGCACGACCGTCGCACGGAGCGTCTCGAGCAGGTCCGGATGAACGATGAACACGTCGACGACGTACGCCAACAGCGCGAGGGTGAGCCACTTGAAGATGCTCGCGATGAGCCGGTAGCTGCCGAAGATCTGCAGCGCGACAACACCGGCCGCGACCGGGATGATCAGCCAGAGCGCCTCGACCCCCGTGAGGGAGTGCACCGCATCGGCGATCGCGCCAAGATCGGCGCCAACGTTGATCGTGTTGGCCCCGAACAGCAAGAGCACCGACCCGTAGAGGACGGCCCGTGGGTAGTGGTCACGGAGCACACCGGCCAGGCCCTGCCCGCTGACCATACCGATGCGCGCGCAGATGTTCTGGACCGCCGACATGAGCGGGAACGTGAGCAACGCGGTCCACAGCGTCTGCAGGCCGAGGCTCGCGCCCGCGACGGCGTACGTCCCAATGCCGCTCGGATCGTCATCGGACGCGCCGGTGATGAACCCTGGTCCCAGCAGCTTCGCGGCCTTCTTGAGCGGGTTGCGCTCGTTCGCGATGTCGGCCGCGGTGCCGCCCGTGCCGGACGACGGTTTGGCGTGCGGAATCGAGCGGCTTTTGCGGCCACGGCTCGTCGGCATCGAATGACCTCCGGTCGGTGATCGTGTGAGCGCAGCGGAAGCACGTTCGGTGCCCGCGAGCGCGGCCAACGGAGCCGAACCGAGGCCGCCAACGGAAGTCGTCAGTTGCAGGAGCCGACGGTGCCGCCGCGCTTGCAGAACGCTGCGCCGCCGCCAGTGCCGAGGAGATTCGAGATCGCTCCGGTCGAGTCGTCCCCGCCGGTGACCGAAAACAGCTTCGTTCCGTCACGCGACCACCAGGGCGGAGATAAGAACGGCGACTCGGCGACTTTCGTCGCGGTGCCGTCGAGGCGCCGCACCCACGCGGCCATCGGTGTGCCCGGACCACCCACGACCGGGCGTTCGGTGGTCGCGTAGCGGTCTAGCGACGGATGCCAAATCGCAGGACCGAGGACCACATCGGCGGTCGGCGCGTAAAGCGTGCGTGTCGGGCCGCCCACGACGTCGGCGGTGTAGATCAACGTCCGGCCACCGAAGAGGTTGCGCGTGCTTGTGATCAACAGAGCATGCTCCCCGGCCCGCCAGTCCACGGCGTACCCGGGTCCGAGCACGCGGGCGCGTCCCCCCTCGAAGGTGTTGGTCGTCGCGTTGAAGTGCGTCTCGCCCGCCGCCGGATCGACGACCCCGACCTGGTCGCCGCCATCACCGAGGTCGGCCGCAATGGCGAGCCAACTCCCGTCGGCCGACCACGCCAGCGGCCGGGGCGGACTTCCGACGCGCTGCGGCACGTCGGTCACCAACCGGCTCGGGCTCGGTGTAGCCGGCAACCCTGCGGTGATCGCGAACAACCACAGCCCGTTGACTGCCGGATCATCCGATGTGCGCGCGAACGCGATGCGCTGTCCGTCGGGGCTGATCACCGGCGGCCCAAGCCCTGCACCGCTTAGGAGCGCCCGGAGCTCGCCGGTCTCGGGCCGCAGCACGAAGTAGCTCGTCTGTTGCCCCGACAGCTGTCGCATCAGCACGATGACGCGGCCGTCGGCGGACACGCTGAACGCCTCCGACGACAAATCGGGACCGGGTGCCGCCGGCAGCCCGCCGCTCGTGAGAACGGCGACAGGTGGAACGGGCCGGTCTTCGTCGAACAACAGGATGCGGAAACCCTCGCGCTGGCCGGTCGAGAAGTAGTGGAACGACCGCGGGATCGTCCCCACCGCAGTGGTCGCGTTCAGCGGACCCGGACTCTCCGTCGGCGACGGTGTCGCGATCGACGTCGCCGGTGCGCTCGGGCTCGGACTGGGTGACGCAATGGTCGTGGACGGACCGGGCACACACCCAGCCATCAACGCCACGACGATGACCGATGCGACCCGACGCATCCGAACGAGGGTACGCGACCCGCGCTCAGTTCTCGATGGTGACGACGTGCGCCTGAATCTTCGCGTCGACCGGTCCTCGACCGAAGCGCTCCTCGATCGCCCGCGCGCCGGCGTCGGTCGCCTCGGCGAGCCGCGACGCGTCGCGCGCCTCGATCTCGCTCCGGAGCGGCGTCCCCTGGCAGAAGCCGACCGCCGGGATCCGCGCTGACGTCGCGCGGCTGCGCGCCGCGATCGTGTCCAACCGCGCCGCGGCAGCGAACCCGCCGGCCGCGACATCGCGAAGGATGTTCGCGCGGTCGTGGTAGCCGTACGGCAGGCGGGCCAGGAAGCGCGGCGGGTCCGCTGGGAACAGCGTCCCGACCGCGGTGGTCACCGCCTCGGCGAATTCGTTCTCCTCGATGCGGTCCCACGCGTTGAAGATCAACACGCCGCCCGGCTTCAGCACGCGACGCGCTTCGGCGAAGGCCGTCGGCTTGTCGGGAAAGAACATCACGCCGAACTGGCACACGACGGCGTCAAAGCTTGCATCCGCGAACGGGAGCCGCATCGCGTCGGCCTGGCGCCACTCGACCGGGCGGGCGACGCCGATCCCGGCGGCCTGGTCGAGCATTGGCTGATTGAGGTCGGTCGCGACGATGGCGACATCGTCGTGCAACACCGTCGCGAGCCGGCGCGTCACGACGCCGGTGCCAGCGGCGATCTCGAGCACCCGCTCGAGCGAGCGCGATGCGAGCCGCTCGGCGAGATCGACGGCGTACGGCTCGAACAGCAACGGAACGAGATGCGTCTCGTAGAGCTGCGGGATCGAATGGTCGAAGACCGTGTCGGCGTCAGGCGCGGTCAGCGCGGCTCCGGCCGAATTCCCCCATCGGCGTCGAGGTACCGGTCAGGGTTCTCCTGGAATATCCGCTTGCAGACCTCTTTGTCGAACGCGTAGAGCCGGCTCTCGTATCGAAGCTTGAGCGGCGCCGGATCCGCGAGGGGCGCGTGGCAGGTGGCGCAGACCTCGGTCACGCCGGATCGAGCTCGATGAGCGGCGCATGCGCGCGCACGAGCTGCCCGCTCGTTGCGAGGATCTTCCGGACCCGCCCGTTCTTCGTCGTGCGGATCTCGTTGAACAGCTTCATGGCCTCGATGAGCCCGATGACGTCGCCTGCGGCGACGACGCTCCCCACCTGCACGAACGGCGGCGCCTGCGGCGACGGCGAGAGGTAGAAGACCCCGGTGAGCGGCGCAGTGATCGCATTACCCGTGGCCGCGGCCGGGTCGGCGCTCACGATCGCCGGTCCCGCGGCCTGTGGCGCTGCTGGCGGAGTCGCGGCCTCTGTTGCCACGTAGGTGTGTTGCGATTGGGCGAACTCTTGCCGACCCTTCGTGACCTTGACCCGCAGCGTGCCGCGGGTCACCTCGAGCTCACGGACATCCGACGCGTCGAGCCGCGCGAGCAGCTCAATGACGAGCTCGTTCGCCTCGGACCGTACCGACCTCGCCACTAGCCCGCGCCGTTCCGGCGGCGGATCACGAGCGCGACGTTGTGCCCGCCGAAGCCCATCGAGTTGGAGAGCGCGTACTCGACCGCGGCCTTGCGCGAGACGTTCGGGATGTAATCGAGGTCGCACGCCGGGTCGGGCACTTCCTGGTTGATCGTGGGCGGCAGGACGCCGTCGCGCATCGCGAGGATGCAGATGACCGCCTCGATGGCGCCCGCCGCACCCAGGGTGTGGCCGGTCATCGACTTCGTCGACGAGATCGGGGGTACCGTCGCGCCGAACACGGTCTTGAGCGCTGCGGTCTCGGCGCCATCGTTCGCCTGCGTCGACGTCCCGTGCGCGTTCACGTAGCCAATCTGCGCGGGCGTAATGCCGGCGTCCTCGAGCGCCATGCGTATCGCCCGGACCGCACCCTCGGCGCCCTCCGGCGGCGCGGTCACGTGGTACGCGTCGGCCGTCGCGCCGTACCCGACGATCTCCGCGAGGATATGCGCGCCGCGCGCTTTCGCGAAGCCCTCTTCCTCCAGGATGAGACACGCCGCGGCCTCGCTGAACACGAAGCCGTCACGCTCCTTGTCGAACGGGCGCGACGCCTTCTCCGGCTCGTCGTTGCGACGCGAGAGCGCGTGCATCGCGTTGAACGCGCCGATCGCGACCTTGATCAAGCCGGCCTCGCTGCCGCCGGCAAGCATCACGTCCGCCTGACCGCGCCGGATCGTGTCGGTCGCCTCGCCGATCGCGTGCGCGCTCGACGCGCAGGCCGATACCGTCGCGAGGTTCGGGCCCTTCGCGCCGTACTTCATGGCGATCTCACCCGCAGCCATGTCCATGATCATCATCGGGATCATGAACGGCGACGTGCGCCGCGGGTCCTTCTCGTGCACGAGGATGTTGTCCACGAGCGTCTCCACGCCCCCGATGCCGGAGCCGAACGTCACCCCGATCCGCGGCGCGAGGTCCCTGGTGATCTCGAGCTTGCCGTCTGCGAGCGCCTGGCCCGCGGTCGCAACCGCGAACTGGGCGAACCGGTCGGCGCGCTTCGCTTCCTTGCGCTCCATGTACTGGAGCGGGTCGAAGTCGTGGACCTCGCCGGCGATCCGGGTCTCGAGATCCTTCGCGTCGAACCGGGTGATCGGGCCGATGCCGCTCTTGCCGGCCGTCAGCGCGGCCCACGACTTGTCGAGCGTCGCACCGAGTGGTGTGATCAGACCCAGGCCGGTCACCACGACCTTTCGCTGCTGAGGGTTCACTACGTCGAGTCTACCCAGTCAAAATGCCCTGAGGAGGTGGCATGCAGGAGCTCTTTACGGCGATCGCCGGGCGCGACCAGGTGGCAGTCGAGCGGATCATCGCGGCCGACCCCGCTGCAGCAGCGGCCGTGGACGCGAACGGCGTCTCGGCGCTGCTCAGCGCCGCTTATCACGGCAACGAGGCGGCAGTCGCGGCGCTGCGCGCGACCGGGGTCGAGCTGAACGTGTTCGAGGCGGCCGCGGTCGGGGATCTCGCCCGGATCCGCGCGCTCGTCGACGGCGATCCGGCGCTCGCCCGGGCGTGCGCGCCCGATGGCTTCCATCCACTCGGCCTCGCGGCGTTCTTCCATCACCCGGCGGTCGTCACGTTCCTCATCGCGGCCGGCGCGGACGTCTCGGCCCCGTCGCGCAACCGGATGAAGGTGACCGCGCTGCATAGCGCGATCGCGGGCCAGGACCGCGATAGCTCCCTCGCGCTCATCGCAGCGGGCGCGGACGTCAACGCGAAGCAGGAGGACGACTTCACGGCGCTCCACGAGGCCGCGCAGAACGGTGACCGCGAGATCGTCGACGCGCTGCTGGCCGCGGGTGCGGACCCTTCACTCACCCTCAGCGGGGGCGAGCGGCCCGCGGACCTCGCACGCAAGCACGGCCATCCTGAGATCGCGCAGGTCTTGGAGCAGGCGCCAGCCCGCTCGGGCTAGGTCAGATCGTCCACTGCCCGTGCACGATGCCGACGAGGTACCAGGTCCCGTTCTTCTGCTCAAAGAAGAGTCGCAGGCTCCGCCAGTCCATGCCGCCGTACTGCGGATCGAAGCCCGCGTAGTGGTACTCGACCATCACCGCGTCGGGGTACGCCGTCGCGCTGTTGTCGGTCGAGTTGCCCGTGCCGATCGCGCGGTTGTACGCGACGTCGGGGGCCTTCGCGAAGTCAACGTCGTAGACGAACTTCGAGTAGTAATCCGCGAACGTGACGCGGAAGTCCTCACCCTTGCCGTCGGTGACGCCCCAGAGACGGACCTTCGGGTCGGTGAACGCGGTCGCCACGTCCGTTGCCTTGAGGACCACGTCGGTGTCCGTACGGACGAACGGGTACATCGAGAAGCGCACGCCCTTGTCCGGGTGCGCGTACGTCGCCAGCTTCGCGCCGTCCTTGTTCTTGAGGGCATCGATGACCGCGAGGGCCGTCTTCTCGACGAGCGCCTTCGCCGTCGCCTCGGGAAGGGTCCGCGCGGCGTGGATGTCCGTCGGGGTGGGTGTCGTGGTCGGCGATGCGGACTTGGGCGGCGTGGCCGTCGGGCTCGCGACAGCCCCGGGCGCCCCGACGGCGCCGTTGTCGGCGGGGGCGGGACGCAGCGCCGCACCAAGCGCGAGCGCCACGACGACCACGAGCGCGGTCGCGGCGAGCGCGAAGAGCGGGAAGGTGCGCCGCGGGGCAGTCGCGCGGAGTACGGCCGGGGGCACCTGGATCTCATCGAGCCCGGTCACGAGCTGGTGCGTGAGGTCGTCGAACCGTTCGAAATCGCTCATTGCGTACCCCCTGCGCGAAATCGCGCTGCTGCGCGGCTGATCGCCGATGACACGGTGCCGCGCGAGATCCCCAGGGCCTTCGCGAGCTCGTCCTGGGTGAGCCCGACGTAGAACTTCGCGACGAGCAGCTCGCGCTCGCGCTGCGAGAGCGTCTCGAGCCGCGCGAGCACATCGACGCGCGTGTTCGCCGCATCGATCGCGTCGGCCGACTGATCCTGCCGGCGGAGCGGCACGAACCGCGTGCCGCGACGCCGGGTGCGCTTGATCTTGTTGAGCGCGACGACGAACAGCCAGCCCTCGATCGAACGGACCTCGCCCGGCAGTTTGCCGCGCAGTCCCTCGTGGAAGGCGTCCTGGATCGCGTCGTCCACCCCATCCGTTCGGCCGGTCGCACCGACGAGGGCGCGGTACAGCGAGCGGTAATGGGTCTGAAACAGGCGGTCCCAGTCGAGCGCCTTGGCGGTCGAGTCGGCGGTCATGGCGTACACGGTGTCATAAGGAAGAGTCACGGGGGTGGAGTCTTGCTGCATAGGGCCGGAGGACCCCCGTTTACAGGATCATCTGCCCCAAGGCAGTCGCGATGCGCGCGACATCGAGCGCGGCGACCCCGCTATGGCACGAACTTGAAGGAGGCGAGGATCGCGTCGAGCTTCTCCCTCGTTGCCCCGGGCGGTACGTCGAACATCCCCGGCTGGTAGATCGTGTACCCGAGCATGAACATCCGATCGCCGTCCTTGATGAGGTACTCGATCGGATAGCTCGGCGCGTTCGTCACCTTCACGGCCTGGTGGCCATCGACGGTGACGTCCTCGATCTTCTGGCCCTGCGAATAGCTGAACGCGTTGTAGAAGTCGCGTGGGCTCTGCGTGCCGGTGCCGGTGAAGACGTCGACCACTGCGACGTAGTTCCAGATCGCGGCCGCGGTCTCGCCGACTGAGCGCGATGGGATGGCCTCGTCCACTTCGGTCCGCGCGGTGAACGCGTCCGCCGCGGCGGGCCGCTGCCCACCGGTGCTCGCGATGGAGAGACGCACCGACTTCCGGTACGGCTCCGGGAGAACAAAGCTGAATTTCAGCGTCGGGTTCACATACATCCCGACCGGGGTCGGCGAGGGAGTGGGGACCGGCGTCGGCGTTGGGGCAGGGGTTGCGGTCGGCGTCGCTGTGAGCGTCGCGGTCGGCGGTGCGAGAGCGGTCGACGTCGGCGTCTGATTTCGCACGAGATAGACGCCAATGCCAAAGACGACCAGGAGGATCGCGGCGGCGGCCACAGCGACGTTACGCATGGTCGGAGGCTATGCGCGCACCGGGACATCGCGATGACGAATTCGTCACGAACGCATTCGTCGGACTAGAGGATCGTCTGCCCCAGCGCGCTCGCGATGAGCTCCACGGCGAGCGTCGCGGTGCGGTTCTCCCGGTCGAGGATCGGGTTCACTTCGCACACCTCGATCGAGCGGAGCTTGCCGGACGCGTGGAGCATCTCCATCGCGAGCTGCACCTCGCGGTAGGTGAGTCCGCCACGCACGGGCGTACCGACGCCCGGCGCCTCGTCGGGATCGATCGCATCCATGTCGAGCGAGAGGTGGATGCCGTCGCCCTTCGACGCAACGCCGATCGCCTTCTCCATCGCCTTCGCCATCCCGTTGCGATCGATGTCCGACATCGTGATCGTCGTCACGCCGGCGCGCTTGATGTTCTCCTTCTCGCCGGCGTCGACGTCGCGGATCGCGAGCAGGACCGCGCACTTCCCGTCGGTCGTGCCGCGGAGGGACTCCGGTAATGGATCGTCCGCGAGGC
>DASUSA010000059.1:0-2674 GCA_036375335.1 Candidatus Limnocylindria bacterium | reverse complement strand
GATCGCGCAGCCGGCGTCGTTGTGGCCATGGAACTCGATGTCACAGCTGATGTGATGCCGCAGCTCGACCGCGAGCGCGTAGCACTGCCGGGGAGTCGCGATCCCGACGGTGTCCGCGACCCCCACCCGATTCACGCCCATCTTGTCGACGGCCTGGTACACGCGGAGAAGGTCACCTTCGGTCGAGCGGAAGCTGTCCTCGCTCGAGAAGCGGACCTCCTTCCCGTGGTCCTTGATGAATTCGATGACCCGGCTCGCCTCGACGATGATCTCGTCCACGCTCTTCCCGTGAGAGAAGTCGCGGAGGAACGACGACGTCCCGAAGAGGATGTCGATCCCGGTCACGCCCGACTCCACGGCGACGCGGGCGTCATCCATGTGGCACCGCACGTGCGTAAGTACCTTTGCATGGAGGCCCAGCGACGCGATCATCCGCAGGTCTTCGCAGGACTGCGGGGACGCGACCGGCGAGGTCAGCTCGATGTACTCGACCCCGAACTCATCCAGGAGCTTCGCGATCGCGATCTTGTCAGCCGTCGTGAAGTGGGCGTTCGAGAACTGCTCGCCCTCGCGGAGCGTGGAGTCGATGATCGCGAATCGCTCGATCGGCACGCCGTTCCTCCCTCGTTGGGCATGAAAAAAGGCCGGTCGCGCTCCGTGCGCACCAGCCTCCGACGTCGATATCGAAGCCCTGCTGCGGTCAGCGCTCCGCGGCGGAGTGCCCTCTCCGTCGCGACAGCCCGCGTCCTTCCGGATCGCGGACCAGATGACGATCCCGAGTCGGATCGCCTTCTCCGGCGGAACACCCCTGGTCGCCGTGTCGGCGGAAGCTCGTTCCTCGACGGCGCTACTGGTGCCCGCACCTCTGGCCGGCATCGCGTATTCAGTTGTGCGCGCAGTCTACCGAATCGCGAACGCGGATCGCTAGGGTTTCGGGGCGACGGTGCGGCGGAGGGCCCAGCTCGGCTTCTTCGTGATGTCGTCGAGCCGCACGTGGGTGTAGGCGTGGACCGCGAGCTCGTGCGCCGAGCGCTCCGCGCTTGCGGCCAGGAGAGAATTCATGGAGCCTTGCTCGGTGACCGCGAAGCGGACGTCACAGCCGCCGTAGCGGCAGGGGAATCCTCCGGATCGCATCCGATCACATCCTTCGGGCGGCCCTGCGCCCGTCAGAGAGGACCGTAACATGCGCACCCCCGCATTCCTTCAGACGCGCGTCGAACGCCTCGAGCGGGCACGCGATGTGAGCGGGATCGTCGCGATCCTTTCCGACCGTCACGAGAAGACATACGAGCGTGCGCACGCCGCGAAGGCGCTCGCCGACCTCGCCGAGCGGCTCGGCGACCATCGCGAGCGCGCCGTGGGCATCCTGCTCGAGGTCGCCGACGAGCCCAGCGAGGTCCGCAGGTGGGCGCTCCTGGCCCTCGCCGAGCTGCACGAGCCAGCGGCCCTGCCAGCGTTCCGCCGCGCGGCGCAGGACGGTGACTGGATGATCCGGATCTTCGCCGCCCACGGCTTCGACCGGCTCCGGGCCCACGACTCGCTGATCGAGGTGGTGGCGCTGCTCGCCGACCGCGAATCCGGCGTCCGCGAGGCGGCCGCGTCGGCCCTCGCGAGCATCGGGGACGGTCGCGTGCGGCCGCTCCTCGAGCGCGCGGCGGTCATGGATCCCTATCCGTGGGTGCGTGAGGCGGCCCGTGACGCGCTGGCCGTGCTGGGCGGCTGACCCGCCTTAGCGGACGGGCGCCGGCAGGGTGAAGTCCGAGTCGGCGACGGTGGTGCTGAAGTCGGTGGCCTCCATCGTGACCGCCGACCCCGACGCGCTGATCGTTGTCTTGAGCGGCACGCCGCTCGACGAGTAGCAGGTGCTCACATCGCTGAACGCCCCGGCCGCGACGGACTGCACCTTGTAGCACTGGGCCTGTTGCCCAGCGATGGACTGGCTGCCGGTGAAGGCCGCGTTGAACTTCGACGGGTCGCCCTGCAGTTGCAGCGCAAAGTCGGCCGCCGGATTCTGGCCGAACGCCGCCTGGCCAGAGGCCTTCTGGCAGAAGCCGCTGCCAGCGGCGGTCGTGCAGACATAGGTCCCATCGGCGAGCGAGTAGATCGAGAACGAGGCGCCCTGACCGACCGAGTAATCGAAGCGCGAGTTCGGCGACTTGTAGTACCAGGTCTGCGTGGACGTGGTGGTCTGTCCGCCGGCAGCGATGGTCCACGTGTAGGTCGCCTTGTACGTGGTCGTCTTGCCGGCCTTCAGCACGTCGGCGATGTTCGGACCACCCGGCGCGCTCGTGCTCGCCGACTGTGTCGAGCCGGCGACGGATCCAGCCGTGGCCGTCGGCGCCTGGGCGGCCGGTGATGCCGCGCCGCCGCACGCGGCCAGCGCGATCGCCGCGGCGGACAAAACGATCGAAAGTCGCGTCATCTGGGCCCCTCGCCTTCGCACGAAAGCCTAGCCCATGGGAAATACGGGCAGGCTAGAGCTCCGCGCTCACCTCGCGAGCGGGCACCACGCGCACGAAGTACTCGCGGCCGAGCATCTCCTGAAGCATCGCTTGCGGGAAGAGGTCGGCCTCGATCGGGAATTGCGTTCGATGGGCGGCGATCGCGCGGATCTTCTTATCGACATGGGCGGTGACGTCGATCGCGGTCGTCGGCTGCTCTCCCGCCCAGGCGA
>DASUSA010000058.1:0-3030 GCA_036375335.1 Candidatus Limnocylindria bacterium | reverse complement strand
TGAATCATTGTGCTCGCGCGATCACGCGCACGAGTTCACGCGATCGCTCGGCCTCGCGCATTTCGATGCGGCGCTCAGGGGCGACCGGGACGCGAAACGGTTCTTGGCCGACGCCCCAGCGATCGCTTAGCCGGGCGGGCCCCGGGCGCGCGAGCGGACATCGAGGTCGATCGGCTCGATCCCCGAAGCCCAGGACTCGAGGGCAGCGCGGTTGAGCTGCGTCGGCTCGACGGCCGTCTCGACCGTCTCACCCAGCTTCGTTCGCGAACACGATCGAGCCGAGCCACAGATTGGCGGCACGCCGGGCGTACGCCGTGCCGCGCCGGACAGTGCCGGTCTCGTCGGTCACCGGCGCGGTGAGGGATCGACGAGCTCACCGCTCGAAGTCACGCGTTCCGTCGCGCAGATGCGATGCTCGGGCTCATCGCCCGCTCGCCAGCACTGCACCCACGCGCACGGCGTCCAGCGCGCTACTGGTCATGACGCGCTGTCCATGCATGACGACTTCGCGCACGCCGATCGGCGCGAGCAGCGGCTGCTCGTACGTCGCGCGGTCGAGCACGGTCGCGGGATCGAAGACGACGAGGTCCGCGATCTTCCCGACGGCGAGTCCGCCGCGGTCGCGCAGGCCGAAGCGCTCGGCGGGTAGGGCGGTCATCTTGCGGACGGCCGTCGGGAGACTTAGGACGCCGCGCTCCCGCACGTACTGCCCGAGGATTCGCACGAAGGTCCCGGCGAGGCGCGGATGGGGTTTGCCGGGCAGCGGGATCGCGTCGGAGCCGATCATCGATGCCGGATGCGCGATGACCCGTGTGACGTCATCCTCGCGCATCGTGTGGGCGATCATCGTGACCCGGCCCCGCTGCTCGGCGATGAGGTCGAAGACCGCGTCGGCCGGGTCGTCGCCGAGCTCGTCGGCGCGCGTGCCCTCGAGCTCCGGGCGCCCCGCGCAGCCCGCGATGACGATCCCGTCCCAGCCAGCCGCGCGCTGCTGGTTCTGCCAGCCAGGGATCCCGTCGGCGAAGTCGCGCTTGATCCGCGCGCGTGCAGCGGGATCGCCGAGGCGACCGACCATCGCGTCGATGCCGTCGGCCTGAGCCCACGGCGGCAGGATCGAATGGAGCAGCGTGCTCCCCGCGGTGTACGGGTACACGTCGAGGGTCACATCGATGCCGCCCGCGCGAGCCTGGTCGATGAGCGCGAGCGTTTCGGCGGTGCGGCCCCAGTTGTCCTTGCCCGACGCCTTGTGGTGCGAGATGTGGACCGGGACCCCGGCCTCGCGGCCGATGCGGATTGCTTCGCGCACCGAGTCCGCCACCATGTCGGTCTCGCCCCGCATGTGCGTGACATATGGCCGGCCGGTGCCCCGGAGCGCGCGAGCGATCGCGATGAGCTCCTCCGTCTTCGAATACACGCCCGGCGCGTACACCAGGCCGGTCGAAATCCCGACGGCGCCCTGCGCCAACGCAGTCTCCGCGAGTCGGACCATCGAGCCCCTTTCACCGGCGTCCGGAGCGCGATCGGCGAAGCCGAGCACGGCCGCGCGAATGCTGCCGTGTCCGACCAGCGGCGCCACGTTCGTGAACTGGCCGACGCCTGCGACCGCAGCGCGGTACGCCGCGAGGTCGGGCCACGTGCCCGAGCCGCCGTCCGTGAGCCCGCCCATCAGCGCGTCGACCTGGTCGGCGTGCGGGCCGTCGGCCGGGAACGGGCTGAAGCCGCAGTTTCCGGTGACCTCGGTGGTCACGCCCTGGCGGAGCTCCGCGGTCTTCACGTCGAGGTGCGCGTCGGGCAGGAACATCGCGACATCGCCGTGGGTGTGCGTGTCGATGAAGCCGGGCGCGACCACTTGGCCGCTCGCGTCAATGGTTTCCGCGGCCGTCGCGGCGCGCAGGTCGCCGATCGCCTCGATGCGGCCATCGCGGATCCCGAGGTCGGCGCGACGCCCAGGCGTGCCGGTGCCGTCGATGACGATGGCGTTGCGGATGACCATGTCCATCAGCGCCGGCTCAGCGGGTACGCAAACCAAGAGCCACATTGATCAACCCACGGACTAGAACGCGGTAGTCCTCCAGGTCCGGGCGATGCGCACCGGCAGGTGTTCCGCTTGGCGCGACCCAAAGAGCCGTCCGGGCGCCGCCCCGCGGGAGGCGTGCCTCGGCGTCAGCGAGCGACGTCGCGTTGGCGTAGTCGGCCGAATGGATGACAGGGTGGGCTCGGTGGGCTGGGTAAATCGGCTTGCCGATCGGCTTGCCGATCGGTCCACGGGCGACCGGCAACCCCGGGCCGAGGAAACGCCCCGCCAGACGGCCCGAATCAGCAGGCCCGGCGCGCCCGACTCTCTCTCCTCCGCAGGTCGCTGATCGCTCGATCGCCTCGGCTGGCTCCTTGTCGGCTGCTCGTCCCCAGGAACCCTACTGCTGGAGCGCGAGCAGAAGCGCGGCGAGGCCCTGCTGGCCGCGGACGCGCGCGCGCTGCAGGAGGTACATCGCGTTCGAACTCTGGATGGAACCGCCGGAGCTCTTGTACGCCGAGAGGTAGCCGCACTGCTGGAGCGCGACGAACGACGTGTCGTTGTAGTTGCCCGACGGGTATGCGAAGTGGCGCACGTCGGTCGCGGTCCACGCGTTCAGGAATTCGCGGGCCCTGCACATCTGGTACGCCTGGCCGGCGAGCGTCCCGAGCATCGGGATGTGGTCCATCGCGTGGGCCTCGACGTCCATACCGGCATCGGCGAGCGCGCGCACCTGGTCGCGGCTGATGTAGCCGGGCTTGTCGACGAGGTTCACGGTGACAAAGAACGTGCCGGTCATCCCGTACGCCTTGAGGTACGGGAGCACGACGCTGTACGCGTCGGCGTAGCCGTCATCGAATGTGAGCATCACCGGTTTCGCCGGGAGGGCCGCGGTCTGATCGAGCGACCACCAGAGATCCTTGGTCGTGATCGTCGTGTACCCGTTGTCCTTCAGGTACTTGAGCATCGCCTCGAAGTCGGAGGGGCTCACCGTGAGGTCCTTGCGAAGATCCATG
>DASUSA010000057.1:0-2268 GCA_036375335.1 Candidatus Limnocylindria bacterium | reverse complement strand
GCGCTTCCCGCTCGTCGACGAGCTCGTGGTCATCGACTCCGACTCGACGGATCGCACGCGCGAGATCGCCAAGAAGCTCGGCGTCCCGGTGCACATCCACCAGCAGGTGCTCCCGGAGATCGGGCCAGGCCGCGGCAAGGGCGAGGCCCTCTGGAAGAGCCTCGCGATCACGAACGGCGACCTCGTCGTCTGGGTGGACACGGACGTGTCGCAGTTCCATCCGAAGTTCGTCTACGGGCTCATCGGGCCGCTCCTGATCCGGCCAGAGATCGCGTTCGTGAAAGCGTTCTACCGCCGGCCACTGAACGTTGGCGGCGAGTTGCAGGCCACCGGGGGCGGTCGGGTCACCGAGCTCGCCGCCCGGCCGATCCTCAACATGTTCTTCCCTGAGCTCTCGGGGATCATCCAGCCGCTCTCCGGCGAGCAGGCCGGGCGCCGGTCGCTGCTCGAGCGGCTGCCGTTCTTCGATCTCTACGGCGTCGAGACCGGGTTGCTCATCGACATCCTGCGGGCCGCCGGCCTGCGCTCGATCGCCCAGGTCGACATGAAGCAGCGCATCCATCGCAATCAGTCGCTGCTCAATCTGTCGAAGACGTCGTTCGAGATCCTCCAGGTCGCGATGAAGCGGCTCGGCGAGGGGCGCGGCCAGAGCCTGCTCGATGACGCGAACCTGACCATGAAGCTGATCTCTCCGACCGCCGAAGGGTTCCACCTCGACGTGCAGGACATCGGCGTGGTCGAACGGCCGCCGATGATCAGCGTCCCGTCGTACCGGGAGCGGTTCGCCCGCTAGACGAACCGCACCGCACGCGTTCTCGCCTCGGCAGCCGCGAACGCGAGCAACAGCTTCCCCTCGTCGGTCACGGCACTGCGGTCGCGTCTCGTGATCGGTTGGAGCTGCCTGATCCGCAGGACCGCGGCGGTGCCCGAGCGCTCGATCCGCCAGACCCCGCGGACGAACCCGTCGACCAGCAGCCACGCATCGCCAACGACCGGCGCGTAGTCGATCGCGGCCGCGATTCGGCTGCGGTCCTTGTGGCCGAGCAGCACGTTGTCGTACTCGGCAAGGAAGCGCGGTGGCGCGGGCGTCATCGGGTCGGGCAGCGGACCGCGACGGACGTCGAAGAGCTCGCGGCCATGCTCGTCGCGGAACGTACGGAGCTTCGGCCGAAGTCGCTCGAACGCGTCGCGAAGTAGCGTGAGGCCCGACCAGTTCTGCGCGTCCATGATGGTGGCGGGCCCGAAGGCCGCGAGGTAGCGAAGAATCAGGGCATCCGGCGCCGAGCTCCGTGCGAGCGGCACACCGAGCCAGTGTTCCGCCGAGGTGTGCCTAGCAAGGCCGCCCTTTCCCCAGAGCCCACGCGGCGGCACCTGGACGAGGGGCACGTCGGCGCGGATCGTCATCGCGAGCGCGAACGGCTCGAGGTGCGGCCACCGCTCGTGGAGCAGCGTCCCCAGCTCGTGGAATGTTCGCGCTTCCTGCTCTACCAGCGCCCGGCCGGCTACAGCGACCCGCTTGCGCTCGGTCGCGGTCAGGCGCTTCCCGAACTGATTCCGCCACCAACGCTCGTTCACGGGTCGCAGCACCGGACGGAGGGCGACGGTGTCCCGCGCCGTGATTAGGTGGATCGTCCCGCGCAGTAGGGAGATCCGGACCGCGCGACGCCGCTCGATCAGGCGTGCGAGCTCGGCCGCGTCGAAGCCTTCAACACGGGTCCACAACCCGACGTACGGATCCCCCGGGACCTGGGCCTGCATCCCGACGAGCCGCTCGACGGCTCGCGCGGCGGCGACCCGCTCACGCTTGAGCAGCATCTGCCGGGCAAGTAGCGCCCGGTTCAGCTCGCGACGAGTGAGAACGCGGTCAGGGGCCATGCGCTGGGGTCAGCTGACCCCGGCGGCCTGCTTCTTCATCTGGCCGAACGCGCGATCGCGATCCTGCTTCGCGAGGACGCGCTTGCGCAGACGGAATGCCTTCGGAGTCACCTCGAGCAGCTCGTCGTCGGCGATGAACTCGATCGCGTCGTCGAGCGACAGCGTCCGGATCCCGTCGAGCTTCGCGGCGATGTCCGAGTTGCTGCTCCGCATGTTGGTGAGGTGCTTCTTCTTGCACACGTTGATCTCGAGGTCGCGCTCGCGGATGTGCTGGCCCACGATCATGCCCTCATAGACCTCGACGCCGGGACCGATGAACAGCGTCCCGCGGTCCTGTGACGCCGCGAGCCCGAAGGTGCTCGTCTCCCCCGCCTCGAACGCGATGAGCGAGCC
>DASUSA010000056.1:0-5393 GCA_036375335.1 Candidatus Limnocylindria bacterium | reverse complement strand
GTCGCTCGTGGCCATCGGCATCGCGACGTTCCCGCTGATCTGGGGGCTCCTGCAGGGGTACCAGAAGTCACGGCTCACGGCGTTCCTCGATCCGTACGCCGATCCCCAAGGCGCCGGCTGGAACATCATCCAGTCGCTCATCGCGATTGGCTCGGGGCAGGCGACGGGGAAGGGTCTCACGGCCGGAACGCAGTCCCCGCTCGGCTACCTACCGATCGCGGAATCCGACTTCGTCTTCGCCGGTCTCGCCGAGGATCTCGGCTTCGTCGGCGGCGTGATCCTGCTCGCGCTCTTCGTCGTGCTCCTGGTCGCGACGCTGCGGATCGGGTTCCGCTCGCGCGACCCGTTCGGCACGTTCCTCGCGGCCGGGGTCTTCTCCATGCTCGCGTTCCAGCTGGTGGTGAACATCGGCATGGCCATGAGCCTCATGCCCGTCACCGGCATCCCGCTGCCGTTTATCTCGCACGGTGGATCGTCGCTCATTTCGATCTGCATGGCCCTCGGGCTCCTGCAATCGATCTCGATGCGCCGAGATGCGAGCCGGCTCCGCAGCTAGTCGGGCAGTGCCTCGAGCGTCGCCGCGCCCGGTGGCAGCGCGAAATACGCGCTTTCCGGATCGAACAGCGGATCGTCCGCCGCGATGCGCTCCCGGACGTCGTCGCGGGCGCGCCGCACGAACGAGCGCTCGGGGTCGTCGAGGCTGCCGAGTTGATGCTCGTCCTTCTCCGACACCGACCCCTCCGCGTCGATCATCACGTCGAGGTAGAGGTCCAGGTACTCGATGACGTCGTCCGCGATCGTGCTCGCCCGGACGATGTCGATGTAGAAGCGCTTCTTTCCGTCGGGGCCGTGGCAGCTCACGACGAACGGATGACTCGGATGGAACACGTGGATGCCGCGGCTGCCCGGCGGCGTGACCCAGCCGCCAAGCGGGTTCCACCACCGCGTACCCGACGGCAGGTAGACGCGGGCGGCCCCCTCGACATCGGGCAACCGGTACGCGCGGTAGCGCTGCCACACCGACCCGTCGGGAATGCGCTTCACCACACGGACGATCGGGAACACCGTCCTATACTCATGCCTTCAACGGCTGCGAACGGGAGCAGTAACCGCGTGACCATCGCGCAGCGAGCCGGCGGCTGGTGCGAGCCGGTGCGATGGGGCGGAGAACTCACCCGGGAGCCGCGATCGTGAAGCGCCGCTACCGAACGGGCGCTAGCGATCGCCGGGGTCACGCCCCGTTACCACCGTGCTCGAGCGGAGACTCGGGGCTGTGGCGCAGTGGTAGCGCATCACACTGGCAGTGTGGGGGTCAGGGGTTCGAATCCCCTCAGCTCCACCGCACACGGCAAGAGTCTCAACTGAGGTGGTACCGCGGAAGTGGCCTTCCGTCCTCTTAGGACGGGGGGCCGTTTGATTTTCCGCACGGAGGTACCGCGATGACGACGAGCGAGACCGGGACGAGCAGGACCGAGCGCTACGCCCCGTCGGCGATCGAGCCGAAGTGGCAGGCGCAGTGGGCCTCGTCGGGCCTCAATGACACCCCCGACCAGAGCGACAAACCGAACTTCTACTTCCTGACCGCGTTCCCCTATCCCTCGGGCGACGTGCACGTCGGCCACTGGTATGCGTACGCGCCGGCCGACTGCGCGGCGCGGTTCATCCGCATGCACGGACGCAACGTGTTGTTCCCGATGGGCTTCGACGCGTTCGGGATCAACGCCGAGAACGCGGCCATCGACCGGAAGATGCACCCGGCGATCTGGACCGAGAAGAACATGGCCCAGATGCGCGACCAGTTCATGAAGATGGGCGCGGCCATCGACTGGCGGCGCGAGGTCATCACCTGCTACCCCGAGTACTACCGCTGGAACCAGTGGATGTTCCTGAAGTTCCTGGAGAAGGGCCTGGCCTACCGCGCGACCGCGGCGGTGAACTGGTGCCCACGGGATCAGACCGTGCTCGCGAACGAGCAGGTCATCAACGGCCACTGCGAGCGGTGCGACACCCTGGTGGTGAAGAAGGACCTGACCCAGTGGTTCTACCGGATCACCGAGTACGCCGACGAGCTGCTGAAGTTCGACGGGCTCGACTGGCCGGAGCGCGTGCGGGTCATGCAGCAGAACTGGATCGGCCGGTCGGAGGGCGCCGAGATCGAGTTCCCGGTCGACGGGCATCGCGACGCGGCGATCCGCTTCTTCACAACGCGGCCGGACACGATCTACGGCGCGACGTTCATGGTCTTGGCGCCGGAGCATCCGCTCGTGGGCGTTATCACCACGCCCGCGCAGAAGGCAGCGGTCGAGGCGTATGCGGCGAAGGCCCGCAGCGAGTCGGATATCGATCGAACCAACGAGGAGCGCGCCAAGACCGGTGTGGACACCGGCGCGTTCGCGACGAACGTCTTCTCCGGACAGCGGATCCCGGTCTGGATCGCCGACTACGTCCTCGCGACGTACGGGACCGGCGCGATCATGGCGGTGCCCGCGCACGACGAGCGCGACTTCGCGTTCGCGAAGCAGTACGGGCTGCCGATCAAGGAAGTGATCAGCGCTGACGGCATCGAGCACGGCGCGCTGGACGCCGCGTACTCCGGACCGGGCACGATGATCCGGAGCGGCCCATACACCGGCACCTCGAGCGAGGTCGGCAAACGGACGATCGCGTCCGAAGCGAAGAAGACGGGGATCGGGAAGCCCAGCGTCACCTACCGGCTGCGCGACTGGCTCATCTCGCGGCAGCGCTACTGGGGCACGCCGATCCCGGTCGTCTACTGCCCGGCCGACGGAACGGTCCCCGTACCAGAGGATCAGCTGCCGGTCGTCCTGCCGCGCGACGCGCAGTTCACCGGCCGGGGCGGATCGCCACTCGCTCAGCTGCCCGAGTTCGTCAACACGACCTGCCCCAAGTGCGGCGGTCCGGCGAAACGCGAGACGGACACGATGGACACGTTCGTCGATTCGTCGTGGTACATGTACCGCTACGTCGACACGAAGATCGACACGCACTTCATGAACGTCGACGTGGGGAAGAAGTGGTTGCCGGTCGATCGCTACACGATCGGCATCGAGCACGCGATCCTGCACCTGCTGTACTGCCGCTTCGTCTGCAAGGCCCTGCGCGACCTTGGGTACCTCTGGTTCGATGAGCCGATCAAGCACCTGCGCAACCAGGGGACGATCGTCTTCAAGGGCCGGAAGATGTCGAAGTCGCGTGGGAACGTGCAGGCGCCCGACGAGTACGTCCGGCGCTACGGCGCCGACACGGTCCGCCTGTTCGTCATGTTCATGGGTCCGTGGACCGAGGGGAACGACTGGGATGCCGCCGGCATCGAGGGCACGTCGCGGTTCCTGCATCGCGTCTGGACGATCGGCCTGACCGAACGCTCCGGCGCCGGCCCGCGCGACGCCGACCTTGACCGCGCCGTCCAGCGGACGATCCAGAAGGTGACCGAGGATCTCGAGGCGTACCGCTTCAACACCGCGGTCGCCGCGATGATGGAGCTGTCGACGGCCGTGTACCACGCGAGCGGACCGAGCCGGGACGGCGCGACCGACGCGCTGGTGCTGCTGCTCGCCCCGTTCGCGCCCCACATCTCCGAGGAGCTGTGGCAGCGCCGCGGCGGCACCGGATCGGTCCACACCCAGACCTGGCCGGTCTTCGACGCGGCTGCGGCGAGAGCGACGACCGTCACGGTCGTCGCGCAGGTGAACGGCAAGGTGCGCGACCGCCTCGAGCTCCCGGCCGGCCTGTCCGACGATGCCCTGACGCAGGCCGCTCTCGCCAGCCCGAAAGTGACCCAGGCGCTCGGCGGCCAGCCCGTCGCCCGGGTGATCGTGGTCAAAGATAGGCTCGTGAACGTGGTGATCGAGCGGTGACGCCGCCGGAGATCCGCCTCGCGGCGCTGTGCGACCACGCCCTCGTCGGCCAGGACGGCAAGGTGAGCATCCTCGGCGTGTTCCGGAACATCAGCGTCACCGGACTGCCGGCGCAGCATCCCCG
The DNA here is from genome assembly GCA_036375335.1 of Candidatus Limnocylindria bacterium. Lineage (GTDB taxonomy): Bacteria > Chloroflexota > Limnocylindria > P2-11E > P2-11E > UBA4735. Next base: position 1,391 of record DASUSA010000056.1, on the reverse strand, counting down.
GATGTTCCTCGTCGCGATCCTTGGCCTCGATGCCGGGAATCACGCCGTGATCGTCCGGCTGCGCAAGCCCGACGGCGGGCAGGCGATGCCGAACGCGCCCGAGATCTCGGTGAACGCGATCGCCGGTCAGGACGTCAACGTCATCGTCGAGCTCAACAACCTCAGCTTCACGACCTTCGGCACCCACCGCTTCGATCTCGAGATCGATGGCGAGGCGGCCGGAAGTCTGCCGGTCTCGATCGTCCAGATGGCCCCGCCGCAGCAGGGCAGGCGCGCGAACTGACCGAAGTGGCCCGATGGCCACCTGCTCGCGCGTTCGAGTGGTCATGACGTCGCCCGCGTCTTTGTCTGGCTGACAACTGGCACGGCGGTCCGACGCCCCGAGACATTGAGCGCGCTCGCCGGCGCCAACGGACCGCACCGATCGCGACGGCACGGTCGAGCTCCCATTGGACGGCAGCCGGATCGTCGTGCATGCGCGCAGCAACGGGCTGCCGCCGCCACGCCCGCATGGGGATCCGGCAGCTGCCCCCCGCTAGGCTCGACTGCATGCCGGCGACGCGACGGGGGCGGTCCCTCTACCTCATTCACGGGGAGGATCCGTATCGCGCGCGGCTGCGCGCCGCGGAGCTGGTCGCGTCCCTTGCGAGCGGCGATGAGCGGCCGTCGGACCTCCGGGCCCGGCGATCGACCGATCTCGGCAGCCCGCTCGGTTTGAGCCGGCACGATGCTCGCGAGCCCGGCGCCGCCGCGCTCATCGAGCTCTCCGGCCGCTCGCAGGGGCTGTTCGACGCGGTCGACGAGCAGCGGATCGTCGTGGTCGAGCATGCCGAGGCACTCACGGACACCGATGTCGTGAGCCGGTTCCCGGCGGAGGCGGCACTCGTGCTGGTGAGCGAAGCGAAGATCCAGACCCGGACCCGCCGCGCTGCGCCGAAGGCCAAGCCCACTCCGTTGGCCACGGTCGCGGACCTGCCCTCCGCCGTCGAGGCCGCCGGCGGCGTGATCGAGCACATCGCCCGCCTCCTGCCGCAGGAGCTGGGCGGCTGGATCGCCGCACGCGCCACGCTTCTCGGCGTCGAGGTCGCCCCCGACGCGATCAACGAGCTCGGCGCGGCCGTCGGACCGGACAGCGAGCGCATCGACCAGGAGCTCGCGAAGCTCGGCGCCTTCGCGGCGGGCGCGCAGGTGACCGGCGCGGACGTACGCGCGCTCGTCAGCGGGGCGATCGAGTCCGACATCTTCGAGCTGACCCAGGCGGTCGTGCGGCGTGACTCGGAGACCGCGATCCGTCGCCTGGAGTCATTGCTCGCGGAGGGTCAAGCGCCGCAGCAGATCATCGCGCTCCTGCTCTGGCAGTTCCGGGTACTGCTGTTCGCGTCGGCGATGCG
>DASUSA010000055.1:0-4114 GCA_036375335.1 Candidatus Limnocylindria bacterium | reverse complement strand
TGCGCGCGCACGCCTCGACCGCATCGAGGGCGCTGCCGCCTTTCGCGAGGATCCGGACGCCTGCCGGGAGCGCGCCGCGGCCATTGCCGCTCGAGACGATCGTCGGCGCGACTTTCCTCACCACCCCGGCCGTACCGTAGGGCTTCGTGCGATGGTCGGCGCCCTGGTGGCGCTACGGATCATGAGACGTATTCGGCCAGTACGGCGACCGGATGGACGCGATGTTGACGGAAGCGGGACGGGCTGGCGCCGCCTCGGGCTACACCGCCAGCATCCGCCGCGCGTTTCGTCGAGCGAGGGCCATCACCGTGAGCATCGGATTGACGCCGGCGGCGTTCGGGAACGAGCTCGCGTCGGCCACGTGCAATCCGCGCACGCCACGGACCGCGCCGTCGGGGTCGCTCACGCTGGCTCGATCGCCGCTCATGCCAGCGGTGCCCATCTGATGCGCGCTGAACATCGCGACAGTGTTCGATGCGACGCCGCGGCGCGCGACCGCGGACGCGAACAAGCCGATGTCGCCACCCGGTGCGATCGCGAGCGGCCGGGTGTGGAACGTACGGACCTCGCGAGCCCCCGCGGCCAGGTGGACCTTCGCCGTCTCGACGATCGCGCGCACGCACATCGCGGCGTCCGCACCGCGGACGGCGTACGACACGACGGCCGCGCCGTCGCGATCGACGCGGACCCGACCGGGCTCCCGATCGCGGACGATCGGGATGAACGCCGCGTGATGGTCGAGCCCCTGCATCACCGCGCGGTGATCGTCGGCCGATCGCCAGGCGATGCCCGCCGCCGCGACGCCCGGGAGCACCGAGGGAACCTCGAGCCGGAAGCCGTACCCGCCGTCGAGGTGCGCGAACGCGTCGGACACGACGCTCTGCGGCACGCCCGACCACATCCGGATCGGTTCGGGGTACCGGCCGAACACGGCCGGCACCGGGTGGAGGTAGAGGCGCCGGCCGGCCTCCGCGCCGCCAAGAGCGGAGCGCAGGAGCAGCGCGGGCGTGCCGATCGCGCCGCCCGCCAGCACGACCCGACCGGAGCGCACCACGAGCCGCCGGTCGCCGGCCTGCGCGACGACGCCGGTGACGGCGCCATGGGCTGTGGTGACGGTCCGGGCCTCACAGTCCACGACCACTCGCGCGCCGCGCGCAACGGCGTCGGTCAGATAGGTGCGCGCGCTCGAGCGCTTCGCCCCGGCCCGGCACCCGTAGCCGCAATGCCCGCAGTCACCGCACCCCCGGGCGTTCCGCGGGATCACCGACCATGGCAGGCCGAGCGCATCGAGGCCGCGCGCGAGGGCGTCGTTCGGTGCGTTGCGGACGCTCTCGTCGGTGTTGACCTCGATCCGCTCTTCGATCGCCGCGTAGTGCTCATCGAGCTCGCGGCCCATGCCGTCAACGCCGAGCGCCTCCCACTCCGCGCGCACCGCCGCGGGCAGCCGGAGCGAGGTCATCCAATTCACGACCGTGCCGCCGCCGACCGCGCGGCCGGCGAACAGGACGACGCCCAGATCATCGGTCGCCGCGAGGCCGCGGTCCCAGAACAGGCGCGCACTGCCCTCGGCCTCGCGCGGCACGAGATCGGGCTCGCTCCAGACCGGCCCGCGCTCGAGCACGATGACCGACCGGCCGGCCGCGGCGGCCTCGAACGCGGCGACCGCGCCCCCCGCGCCGGAGCCGACGACGCACACGTCGCAATCGAGCGTGTCGCCGTCGCGCACGGCCAGCGGCGCGATCGCGAGCGGTCGGTCGGGGAGCGGCAATGGGTCCGGCCGGGCGTACCCGGTGTCCCGCAGGAGCACCGCGGCCCCAGCCTCCGGCCGCGAGTACGCGATGACGAGCGATAGCCGCTTGACCGCCTGGAAGGCGGTGCGGAGCAGACCGACACGCGAATCGGCCCACCGCCGCAGGTACGCCTCGCGCTCGTACTGGCCGAGGTCAGAGAACCGCACCGGCCGCCCGACCAGCACCAGGTTCACGAGCCGCGAATCGATGAGCCGCAGGAACAGGCCCAGGTCAGCGAGGAGCTTCGGCCGTCCGATCGCCGCGAGCTCGGCGACGATGGCGTCGGCGATCGCGCCGGGGCTGCCATCGGGCACGAAGGTGCCGCAGACCGTGACAAGCGTCGCCCGCCCGCGGACGTCGATCATGCCGCGGTCGCGCGCTTCTTCTTGTCCTCCTCGGCGAGCTGACGCCGCAGCACCTTGCCGATCAGGGTCTTCGGGAGCGAGTCCCGGAACTCGATCGTCTTCGGCACCTTGAACGGCGCAAGCTGCTCCCGGCAGAACGCGATGAGCTGCTCGGCCGTCGCGGTCTGGCCGGGCTTGAGCACGACGAACGCCTTCACCTCTTCACCCTTGATCGGATGCGGCACGCCGATCGCGGCGCCCTCGAGCACGGCAGGATGCCTGGCGAGCGTCTCCTCGACCTCGCGCGGGTACACGTTGAAGCCGGAGACGATGATCATCTCCTTCTTCCGGTCGACGATCGCGACGTAGCCGTCGGCGTCCATGGTCGCGATATCGCCGGTGTGCAGCCAGCCATCGCGCAGCGTCGCCGCGGTCTCTTCAGGGCGGTTGTAGTAGCCGTCCATCAGCTGCGGCCCGCGGATGAGGAGCTCGCCCGCCTCGCCCGGCGCAACGTCGTTCTGGCCGGTCTCCAGATCCACGAGGCGCGTCTCGGTGTCAGGGAACGTGAGGCCGATCGTGCCGATCCGGTTCTTCGCCGAGTCGAACACGGGATTGCAGTGCGTCACCGGTGAGGCCTCGGTCAGGCCGTAGCCCTCGACGAGGTTCGCGCCGGTGAGCTCACGGAACTTCCGCGCGGTCTCCATGAGCAGCGGCGCCGAGCCGGAGATGCAGGCCGTGATCGAGCGAAGGTCGTATTTCTGCGCGAGCGGCGAATTGTTGATCGCGTTGTAGATCCGCGGCGCGCCGTGGAACAGCTTCGGCTTGTGCCGCTGGATGTCCTTCATCACGTGCTCGAGGTCGAGCTGCGGCTCGAGGATGATCGCGCCGCCGGAGAGGACCGCGAAGTTCATCACGGTGGTGAGGCCATACACGTGGAACAGCGGCATCACGCCCATCACGGCGTCCTTGCCGTCGCGCATGGCCTGGCCGAACCAGGCTGCGCACTGGAGCGTGTTCGCGACGAGCGCGCGGTGCGAGAGCATCGCGCCCTTCGACGTCCCCGTCGTCCCGCCGGTGTATTGCAGGACGGCGACGTCGTCCGGACGCGCGGCCGCGGCCGAGTCGTCGCCCCCGAGCGCGAGCACCTCCCTGAAGGCGATCGCCCCCGGGTCGCCGGCGAACGGAACGCGGTGCCCGTCCTTCTTCTCCTTCGCGAACGTGAACAGGGTGCGAAGGATCGGCGGCATCTCCTCCTTGATGTGGGTGACGATCACGTTGCGGACCCGCGGGCCCTCGCGGGCGGCCCGGACGACCGGGTAGCCGCGCGAGAGCACCACGATCGTCTCGGCTCCGGAGTCCGCGAGCTGGTAGCGGAGCTCCGGTGGGGTGTACAGCGGGTTGCATGGCACGACAACCGCGCCGATCCGCAGCGCGCCGAAGAACGCGATGAGGAACTGCGGGCAGTTGGGCAGATCGATCGCGACCTTGTCGCCCTGCTTCACGCCGAGCGCCCGCAGACCCGCGGAGAATCGCTTCGCGTCCTTCAGCAACGACGCGTACGACCGCTTCGCGTTGAAGAAGATCGTCGCCGTCGATGCCGGATAGAGCTGCGCCGCCTGATCGAGCATCGCGTGCAGGGGCACGTCCGGATATTCGAGCGACGCGGGCACGCCCTCGTCGTAGCTCTTCGTATACGTCGGCTCCAACCTGCCCGCCTTCGACCTGACTGCGATCAGCTCTGCCATCTTCCCTACCTCCGCCGCTCAGGCCTTGAGCAGCTCCTCCGCGATGATCATCCGCTGGATCTCGCTCGTTCCCTCATAGATCCGCAGGATCCGGGCGTCCCGATAGGCCCGCTCCACGGGCGAGTCCTTCATGTAGCCCATCCCGCCGTGGATCTGGAGCACCCGGTCGACCACGCGTCCGGCCATCTCCGATGCGAACACCTTGACCATCGCCGCCTCGGTCGACGCGCGCGTG
>DASUSA010000054.1:0-3043 GCA_036375335.1 Candidatus Limnocylindria bacterium | reverse complement strand
CGTTGAACTCCCACGGGTGCACGTCGACGACGGCGCCGTCAGGGAACAGCTGGGTGACGCCGGTCTCGAAGATACCGAAGTGGGTCCGCGAGTCCTCGGCCGTCTCGGGGCCGGAGTGACCGGCGATCCACAGCACCTTCCCGACCTTGAGCTCGGAGTCCTGCGCGAGCTGGCTGAAGAGCCGCATCTCGCCGTATTTGAGATAGGAGAACGATCCGTAGGTCGAGCAGGCTCCCCAGAAGCCGTTGAACTCGGTGAATGGATCGGCCGCGAGGTTCACCGACGCGATCGCGCACGCGATGCCGGCGTTCGTGAACTCGGTGATCTGCTGCGGGAGCAGCGTGCCCGTCGGGTTCGTGTCTCGCTGGTACCAGCCCCAGCCCTCGACCCCCTCGAATCCCTTCATGAAACCGGCAATGTTCGTTGATTCGGCGAGGTCCGCCGACATCGCGATGAAGAGCGGGCGGCCGTATTCGGTCCGGGCGAAGCTGTTGACCCACGAGCCCCAGGTCGCGAGCGCCGCGCGGTTCGGCCGCTTCTCGCCGGGCTTCGCCCAAATCGACGCGGGGTAGTGCTCGAAGTCCGTGATCCGCTCGTCGGCGAAGATGCCGGTGCCCTTGCCGCCGAGCCGGAAGGTCGGGATCCTGTCGGGCACCGTCGCGGCGATCGCGCAGAGGCGCTCGGTCAGGTAGTCGACCACGTCCGTCCGCGCGCGGAGCACCGACGCCGCGACGGCGAGGTTGCGGCGCGCCTGCGCCTGGATCGCCGTGGGCTCCTTCGGCGCCGGGGTGTCGGTGCCCTCGTACTCGACGCCGTACTTCGCCATGAACTCCTTCCGCAGCTGCCAGAAAAGCTCACTGTTCATCGCGTGCGCGGTGCCGTGTGACTGGTAGTCGTACTTGAGGTAGCCCCGTCCCTTACGGGTCTTGAACCACCCGACCGTCGGGACGCGCTGCGGGTTGTCGCCGCGCGCGGCGTCCTGGACCACCCTGGTCACCTCGCCCCACTCGCTCCCGCGCTCGGTGCCGACGATCCGCCAGCCGTACGCCGTGAACCACTCCCTCGGGCCACCGGGGACGACGCTCGAGACGGCGTTCTCGTCGATCCCGAAGTCGTTCCAGTCGAGCAGGAAGACGAGGTTGGAGAGACCGAGGCCCCAGGCCGAATTCCGGGTCTCGTGCGCCGCGCCGGGCGTGAGGCCGCCCTCGCCCTCGAGGGCGAAGACCTTCACCTCTTCGCACCCCGCGATCTTCAACCCGACTGCCTCGCCGGCCGCGGGCGGCATGCCGTGACCGGACGGACCGGTGTTCCATTTCAGGAAGAGGGTCTTGCCGCTCATCTCGGCGTGCCCGGGCAGCCCGCCGTGCCGGCGGAGCAGCAGGAGGTCCTCCCAGGTCAGCGCGAATCGTCCGTCATGCGGGAAGGCGAAACGGGGATCGCGAGTCCGCTCGTGACCGACGCGCATCGCTTCATTGAGCGCCGCGAGCGTCGCGTAGATGAGCGGCACCGTGTGACCCGCCGACAGCACGAAGCGGTCCCCGAATGGCCGCCACGGATGAAGGACGTCCCACCGCATCGCGCCTGACAGCATCAGCGACAACAGGAGGTGGACCTTGGATCGCGACCCGCCGGGGTGGCCGCTCTGGCGATAGTTCAGCGAAAGATCGATGAACTCGTCGACGATGTCCTTGGTCGTCTCCCACATCGCGAACGCCTGCGCGTCGTCGGCCGCCGTCGGTCGGGCATCCGGATGCACCGTGCGAGCCATCGTCGTTTTTTGTAGCACCATTACGCGGTGAGCGACGCTCCCGCGCGTGATGTGCAGCTCGCGAGCGAAGGCGAGACCCTGCAGGCTGCGCTGTATGGAACGCTCCCGGCGAAGCGCGCGGCGATCCTCTGTCACGGCCAGAGCTGGGACGCGAGCGGCTGGCGGGACATCGCGCCGCAGCTCGTCACCCGCGGGGTGCCAGCCCTGGCCCTGAACTTCCGTGGCTACGCCGGATCGACTGGCAAGACCGGCAAGTGGACGACGGTGACGGACCTTGCGGCCGCGAAGGCCTGGCTCAAACAGGCCGGTGCCCGGGAGGTCGCGCTCGTCGGCGCGTCGATGGGTGGGCACGCGGTGCTCGGCTCGTCCTTCGAGCGGGACGTGGAGTGCGTCGTGAGCATCTCCGCCCCGGTCGAGCCGGTCGAGGACGCGCTCTCGAAGAAGATCAGCGGCCGCAAGCTCTTCATCTGCGCGAACGAGGACAGCATGGGAGCGGCGCCGCACGTGCTCCGCACGTTCGACCTCTGCGACACGCCAAAGACCCTCCTCATGTTCGGCGCGACCGAACATTCGATCGGCATGTTCCACGCGCCATACGGCGCCCAGGTCATCGGGGCCATCCTCGACTTCGTCGCGGGGCGCGGCTGATGCCCGCTCGGGTGAACCCTGACGTCCCGGGTGAGGCGAAGCTCCTGCGGGCGGTCGGGAAGCGCATCCGCGCCCTGCGCGAAAAGGAGGGCCTCACGATGGCCGAGCTCGGCCAGAGTCAGCGGGGCATCGTCTACTTCCAGCGGCAGTACGTGTGGAAGATGGAGACCGGCCGGGTGGCGCCGTCGCTCGCCGCGCTGGCCCACTTCGCGAAGCGTCTCGACGTCACCATCGCCGAGCTGCTGAAGGGGATCCGCTAGGCCGGCACGCCCCACTCGCTCGTGGCGAGCCACTGCCCAAGCTCCGCGAGCGGCATCGGGAGACCCATGTAGAAGCCCTGGGCGAGATCGCAGCCCAGCGCGCGCAGCCGGTTGAGCGTCGCCTGATCCTCGACGCCCTCGGCGATCGCGCGAAGGCCGAGGTTGTGCGCGAGCTCGATGGTCGACCGCACGATCGCCTCGTCGCTCGAGTTCTTCAGCATGTTGCGGACGAACGAGCGATCGACCTTGATGTCGTCGACCGGAAGTCGCTGCAGGTACGCGAGCGATGAGTAGCCGGTGCCGAAGTCGTCGATCGAGAGCCGGATGCCCATGCGCTGCAGCTCGCCCAGGACCGCGAAGGTGTGCT
>DASUSA010000053.1:0-7049 GCA_036375335.1 Candidatus Limnocylindria bacterium | reverse complement strand
TCGGCGCCGTCGCCGAACATCCGGCTGAAGATCTCGGTGAGGTAACTCGAGGCGACCGTGACCTCGAACGTGTTGTTCCGTTCGGTGCGGTCACGGACGGTGGCGTGAAGCTCGAAGAGACGACCCACGAGCGCCACCGTGTCGTCGACGAGATGACGCTCACTGACGCTGAAGGTCCAGGTGAGCTCACGCTTGTGCGCATGCCCTTCGGCGATGTAATAGCCGGAAAGGCGAAGGAAGTCGTCGTTCAAAGCGACGCTGTCGGGGAGCGGTTTGCTCCGGGTGTCCTTGAACATCTGCTCGTACCAGAGCGATATCGCCGGCTGGTCAACAACCTCGCTCGGGATTGGATAGGCAACGTAGTCGCCGCGGCGAACCTGGTCGGCCCGCGACCACTCGGGGGCGTACGCGGTGGTGGTCTTGTGCGCGTTCCTCCGCCGGACGACGTACACGGGGTGATCGTCGGTCAGCAGCGTCTCGCCAAGGCCCTGCACGTCCAAGCGACGCAGCGGTGCCGGGTGGTGATGCGACATCACTTCGGTGACCTTGTGGTAGGCGCCGTCGTGCCCAAGCACCTGGTCACCAACAGAGACCTCGGCGATAGGCTTGCTGCCGGCGCGAGTCACGATACGAGTTGAAGGCGCGACGCAGCCTGGACACCAATCGTTGTGCAGGTCGGACTTGTAGTCCTTGATCGTGAACTTCACCGGTGCGACCGGCTTGACCTCAACGGACATGCGTCACCACCGGCTCGGCGGTCCCGCCGGCGAGCACTTTCGAGAGCTCGCGCACGAGCTCGTCCTCACTGAATGGCCGGCCGTCGAACTTCAGGATCCGCTGCTCGATCTTCACGCCGGTCTGCTCGCGGATGAGCGAGCCCAACTGGCCCGAGTAGTTCTCCTCGACGAGCACGAGCTTCTTCGCCTTCGTCACGACGGCGGTCACGTCGTCGACCGGGAACGGCTTCATCAGCCGTACCTGGAGGTAGTTCACCGTCTTGCCCTGCTCCGCGAGCACGGCGATCGCGTCCTGGATCGTGCCCTTCGTCGAGCCCCAGCCGACCACCGTGAGATCCGCGTCCGCGGGACCCCAGAGCTTGCAGCGCTGCTCGGCCGGGATGGCTTTCAGCAGCAGGGCCAGCTTGCCCATGCGCTTCTCCATCATCGCCATGCGCATCTCGACGCCCTCGGTGATGTGGCCGTCGGGGTCGTGCTCGTCGGTGGTCGACCAGAACCGCCCGCCGGTCACACCGGGCCGCGAGCGCGGCGAGATCCCATCCTCGGCGAGCGCATAGCGGAGGTATTCCTTCACGTCGCCGTGGCTGTTGTCACTTCCGTTGCCATCGTCGCCGTTCGCGTGCATCCGCACGAGCCCTTCGCCGTTCGTCGCGACCGGCGTCCACTCGCTGCCGGTGAACCGCTTGCCCCGGTCGATCTCGGGGTACTTCAGCTCGAGCTCGTCGAGCGTCACGTACGCGGCGGCGAGCTTCTTGTCGGAGAGAACGATCACCGGCATCTGGTAGCGCTCGGCCCAGTTGAACGCGGAGAACGTGTCCTGGTAGGCGTCGTTCAGGTCGCCGGGCGCGATGACGACGTGTGGGAAGTCGCCCTGCGCTGGATGCAGCACGAACTGCAGGTCGCCCTGCTCCTGCCGCGTCGGCAGGCCGGTCGACGGACCGCCGCGCTGGTACATGATCAGGACCGGTCCGGGCGCCTCGGTGATCGAGGCGAAGCCGATGCCCTCGACCATGAGGGCGAAGCCGGGGCCCGACGTCGCGGTCGCGCTGCGCACGCCCATGTGCGCCGCGCCGATGGCCATGTTGATCGAGCTGATCTCATCCTCGCACTGCACGACCAGGAGGTTGAACTCGCGCTGGTTCTTCTCGAGGTACACGGACTCATCGGTCGCGGGCGAGATGGGGTAGTAGGTCTGGAAGTGGCAGCCGGCCTTCAGCTTGGCGATCGCGTGGACCTCGTAGCCCTTCGCCATGAGCCGCGCGACGGGCATCTTGTGCGGCTGGAGCGTGTAGGGGAACGCGGCGACGTCCTTCTTGACGTACTCCATCGCAAGCTGCGCCGCGCGGACGTTCAGGGTGCCGATCTCGGTCCGCTTGCCCTTGAACTGGCCCATGATCACGTCGGCCACGAGATCGAACGGGTAGTTGCACAGCGCGAGCGACGCGCCGAGGCCGACGGTGTTCTTCATGACCTCGTAGCGGCGCGCCTGATCGCCCTTGCCGATCTCCTCGAGCGCCTGCTTGATGATGTCCATGAATGGGACCGGGAAGAACTTCAGATCGGTCCGCCCGCTCGTCGCGGGATCGAAGTCGATCGCGCTGTCGTAGATGACGCCCGCGCCTTCGGACAGGTCGTCGAGGTGGCCGTAATGCGTCGGCCAGCGACGGTGATCGCCGTCACCGGCGAGGGTCTCGTGATCCAGGGCGACCAAGATGTCGGCCTTGTCGCGATGGGAATGGATCGGATCCTCGTCCACGCGCACCCGGTAGAAGCTGTGCTTCCCCATGATGTTCGAGTGGTACTCGATGTTGGCGAAGACCCTCAGTCCGGCGCGGCTGCAGGCTTTCGCGAAGACCTCGGCGGAGGCGTTGATGCCGCTTCCCTGGGGTCCACCGATCATCCAGGAAAGCCGGTTCTTCTGCATTCGGAAGTCCTATTCTAACTTGCGCATGTCGACACGTCGCGAACGCGACACGCTCGGTGACGTATCGGTCCCCGCGGACGCCCTGTACGGCGCGCAGACCGCCCGAGCCGTCGAGAACTTCCCGATCTCGGGGTTCAGGCCATTCCCGGCATTCATCCGGGCGACCGTCCTTGTAAAGAAGGCCGCGGCCATGGCGAACGCCGAATCCGGTCGCCTGCCTGCTGACCTCTGCCGCGCCATCGTGGCGGCGTGTGACGAGATCCTCGCCGGAACGCACCTCGAGCAATTCGTCGTGGACGTGTTCCAGGCCGGTGCCGGCACATCGCACAACATGAACGCGAACGAGGTGATCGCGAACCGGGCCAACGAGATCCTCGGTGCCGGAGCGCGCGGCGAGTACGCCAAGGTCAACCCGAACGACCACGTGAACATGGCCCAGTCGACGAACGATGTCACGCCGACGGCCATCCGCCTCGCGCTGCTCGACCTCACCAAGACCGTGGGCACGGAGCTGCAGGCCCTGGGCGACGCGTTCGTGGCGAAGGCTGCGCGGTACGCGAGCACCGTGAAGCCGGGCCGCACCCACCTCCAGGATGCGGTGCCGATCACGTTCGGGCAGGAGTTCGGCGGCTGGGCAGTTCGAATGAAGAGCGCGGGTGCGCGCATCAAGATGGCGCGGGTCGAGCTCTGCGAGCTCGGGATCGGCGGGACCGCCGCGGGCACCGGCTTGAACGCGGATCCCGAATACCGCGCTCGGGTCTGCCGCCTGCTCGCGGAGTGGACCGGGGAGCCGATCGTTCCAGCAGCCGACCTCTTTGCGTCCATGCAGTCGACCGCGGCCTTCGTGCGGATCTCGAGCGGGATGCGGACGGCGGCGATCGAGCTCTCGAGCATCGCGAACGACATCCGGCTGATGGTCTCGGGACCGCGCACGGGGTTCGGCGAGCTCATCCTGCCCGCGGTGCAGCCTGGCTCGTCGATCATGCCAGGCAAGGTGAACCCGTCGATCGCCGAGATGGTCGACCAGGTCTGCTATCAGGTGATCGGGAACGACACCGCGGTCATGCTCGGCGCGCAGGCCGGGCAGCTCGAGCTCAACGTGATGATGCCGGGCATGAACTTCGCGCTCTGCTTCTCGGCCACGATCCTCGCGAACGCGACGCGGGTCTTCCGCACGAAGGCCGTCGAGGGGATGACCGTGGACGAGGCGCGGACCAAGGAGCACGTGGATTCGAGCCCGTCGCTCATCGTGACCGCGCTCGCGCCGCACATCGGGTACGCGAAGGCGGCCGCGCTCGTGAAGCGCGCCCTCGCGGAGCGCCGGCCGCTCATCGACGTCGCGCTCGAGGAGAAGGTCCTCCCGGAGGCGGACCTGAAGCGCGTCCTCGACCCACTCCCGATGACCAGGGGCGGGGTGCAGAGCTGAGCCGGGCCGCTGCCTTCGTTGGCGAAGCGATCCTCGCGCTCGCCGGGCTGACGTTCGCCGCGCAAGGGCTCGGGCTCACGCACAGCGTTCCGAGTGCGATGAACGATCGTCCGGAGTGGGTCGCGATCGGCGGCGGGATGTTCGTGCTCGCGCTCGTGCTCGTTTGGGTCACCACGCGTTCGCGGCGCGAGTCATGAGGAAGCGCGCGATCGCGGCGTTCGCGCATCCCGATGACGAGACCTTCTCAGTCGGGGGCACGCTGGCCCGGGCGATCTCGCTGGGCTGGCACGTCACCGCGATCTGCGCGACGCGTGGCGAGGTGGGGGAGATCGCCCCCGGCACGAATGCGACGCCGCAGACGCTCGGGGCGGTCCGCGAGCAGGAGCTCCGCGCGGCTTGCGCGGCCCTCGGCGTCACTGACGTGCGCTTCCTTGGCTACCGCGATTCAGGGATGGACGGCACGCCCGAGAACAAGGATGCCCGCGCGTACGCGAACGCGCCGGATGACGAGGTCACCGGCAGGCTCGCGGCGCTCTTCCGCGAGGATCCGCCGGCGGTCGTGTTCACGTTCGACGAGAGCGGGATCTACGGGCATCCCGACCACAAAGCGATCTACCGTCACGCGACCGCCGCGTTCGATCGCGCGGCTGCGCCGGACGCGCGACTTCTGTACACCGCCCTGCCGAAGAGCGTGGCCAAGATGATCGCGGAGCAGCTGCGCGCCGCGGGCGTCGAGGGCGGGCCACCCGGCGACTTCGGCGTCCCGGACGAAGAGGTCGACATCCGCGCCGCTGTCGGCGCGTTCGCCGAGCAGAAGCGGAAGGCCGTGGCCGCGCATGCGACGCAGGTCGCCGAGTGGCAGGCCCACCTGTCGGACGAGCAGCGGACGAGAATGCTGTCGACGGAGTACTTCCACGTCGCCCGCGGCTCGAAGCCCGGGAACGACGATCCGCTCGCCTAGGTCGAGGCCTGCCGCTCGAAGAGCGTACGGAGCGCCGAGATCTCCCCCACGTGCCCGAGGGTGCCTTGGACCACGCCCTTGTACCGCGCGGCCGCCACGTCATCGGCCGCGCGCAGCCTGGGGATGACGTCCTCGCAGACTACGTCGAGGTATGCCCGCAGCTGATCGCGCCGGAGCTTGGGGAGCGCTTCGACCTCCGCGAACGTGTAGCCGCTGATCGCACCGAGCCCGTCGGTACCGACACCACGCGGGTCGTAGCCGGTGCGTTCGGCCCACCCGTCACTGATCCAGTGCTGCGTCTCTGCCGCGCCATTCTCCAGCCACATCGTCACCAGGTCGAGCCACCGGGCGATGTGCCAGATCGTGTCGCCGATCGAGTTCATGTCCTTCGCGGGACGCCAGTGCAGGGCGGCATCCGGAGTCCGGTCGAGCTGACGCTCGAGCGCGCCGCGCAGGTCGCCGACCCACTCGGCGAGCATCTCGCCGCGCGCGCTCACTCGACCGAGATCGACTTGATCTTGTCGCCGACGCGGACGCCGTCGGCGACGCTCTGGCCGTCGGTGACCAGTCCGAAGTTGGTGTACTGGCCGTCGAGGAAGGTGCACTGCCCGATACAAATGAAGAACTGGAACTTGTTGTTGATCGCCTTGTCCCCGCCGCGCGCGATGCCCACGGCACCCTTCACGAAGGAGAGGTCGTTGTATTCCGCCGGCTGGGTGCCGCCGCCGGTGCCGTCGCCGGACGGATCGCCGCCCTGGATCACGAACGGCGGGCTCAGCTCGACGCGGTGGAACGTCAGTCCGTCGTAGCAGCCCGAGAGGGCGATGTTCGCGAAGTTGGTGACGGTGTTGGGCGCCTTGTCCGGTCGAAGCGCGATCGTGATCGTGCCGCCCTTCTCGAGCGTGATCACGGCCTTGCTCGGCGCCTTGATGAACTGGATCGACTTCACGGCGCAGGGAGTAGGCGCCGGCGTCGCGGTGACGCGCGCCGCCGTGCTGATCGGCGTCACGGTCCGGATTGGCGTCGCCGACGGAGCGGCGGCGCCCCCGCAGGCGCCGGCGATCACGGCGATCGCCGCAAGGGTTGCCGCGATCCTCACCCGATCGTGACCTTCTTGATCTTGTCGCCGATGCGGATGCCCTGGACGACGTCCTGACCGGAGGTCACCTGACCGAAGTTCGTGTATTGGTTGTTCAGCCACGATGCGTCGGACTTCACGACGAACCACTGCGAATCGTTATTCACCTTGATGTCGCCGCCGCGCGCGATGCCGACGGAGCCTTTGGAGAACGGGAGGTCGTTCAGCTCGCTCGGCATCTTCCCGCCGCCGCGGCCGGTCCCGTCCGGGTCGCCGCCCTGGACGACCCAGTCCTCGACGCGGTGGAACGTCTTGCCGTCGTAGAAGCCGCTCGTGGCCTTGGCGACGAAATTCGCGACGGTCCGCTTGGCTTTGTCCGCTCGGAGCGCGATCGTGAAGCTCCCGCCGCGCTCGAGGTCGATCGTGGCGCTCTGTTGATCTGCCGTGGTGCACCTCCGTGAGCTGTGTCCTTCGACCATACTTGATGCCCCGATGCCCACGTACCAAGCGCCCCGCGGGATGCGGGATCTGCTCCCCGAGGAGGCGGCCGGCTTCGACCGGTTGTTCGCCGTCGTGATGGCGCGCGCGCGCCGCTATGGCTACCCGCGCATCGTCACCCCGATCGCTGAGGATCGCGAGGTCTTCCTCCGGACGTCGGGTCAGTCCAGCGACACGGCCGGCAAGGAGATGTACGACGTGTCCCTGCACGGGCAGGCCGGGCTCGGGCTGCGCCCCGAGGGCACCGCGCCGGTCGCGCGCGCGTATCTCGAGCACGGCCTGCATCGCGCGCCGCAGCCCGTGCGGTTCTCGTACTGGGATCCGATGTTCCGCGGCCAGCGCCCGCAGAAGCTCCGCTTCCGCCAGTTCTGGCAGTGGGGCCTCGAGTGCTTCGGCGCACCAGAACCGCCCGCGGACGTCGAGAT
>DASUSA010000052.1:0-5719 GCA_036375335.1 Candidatus Limnocylindria bacterium | reverse complement strand
GACCCTCTCGCTCGACCAGTACAAGGGAAAGATCGTCGTCCTCAACTTCTGGGCGTCGTGGTGCATCCCGTGCAAAGAGGAGAACCCGGCCCTCACCGATGTGTGGGAGCGCTATCGCGGGACCGACGTCGTCCTCATCGGCGTCGTGTTCCAAGATTCGCCGGACGCGGCGCGCGACTACACGACCCGCCTCGGGAACACGTGGGCCTCAGCGCTCGATGGCGACGGTCGGATGGCCCTGAGCTACGGGGTGTTCGGCCCACCCGAGACGTACTTCATCGGCGCCGACGGGATCATCGCCGGCCGCCACATCGGACCGATCGACGAGCAGACGCTCATGACCGGCATCGAGACGTTGCGCGGGAAGAGCGCGACGCGATGACGACGGCGCGGTGGCTCATCGTCGCGGCGATCCTCGCGGTCGGCCTGGCGATCGCGTGGACCGCACGACCCCAACCCCTCACCGCGGCGGAGCGCATCGATCGGATCTCCGCGGAGCTCCGCTGCCCGGTCTGCCAGGGGCTCTCGGTCCAGGACTCGCCGTCGGAGACCGCGCGCTCGATGCGCGCCCTCGTCGGCCAGCGCGTGGCGGAGGGGCGGACCGACGACGAGATCCGCGCCGAGTTTGTCCAGAGCTACGGCGACTGGATCCTGCTGTCGCCGCCGCTGCTCTCGCTGAGCGGGCTCGTGTGGCTCGTGCCACTCGCCGCGATCCTCCTGGGCGCCGCGCTCGCCTGGAGCCGTGCCAGGGCACCGGCACTGGTGCCGGTCAGCGCGGCGCCAACCGATGCGGAGCTCCGGCGGTTGCGCGAGCTCGTAGCAAGCGAGCCCGAGTGACCGCGTTCGTATTCGGCCTCGCGATCGGCGCGGGCGCGCTCGCCGCGTTCTGGCCGTGGCTCTCGTCGCGCGTCCGCCTGTGGCCGGCGGAGCCCGCCGCGGCGGGCGACGACGTCGCGCGCGCAGTCTCGTCGCTCCGCGACCTGCAGTTCGCCGAGGCGGCGGGCACCATCGACCGCGCGGACGCGACCCGGCTACGCAGCATGCTCGAGCGGAGCGCGTTCGGGGTCGAGCCCCAAGGGGCGCGGTCGCGCGCGCCGATCCGCACGATCGGCATCGCGGCGCTCCTCGTCGGGATCGCCGCGGCGCTCATTGCGGGGAGCCTGCCGCAGGCCGCGGGCGACCGGGCACCCGGTGAGCTCATCACCGGCAGCGTCCCAGCCGGCGCGCCAACGACCGCGACGCTGGAGGGGCGCGCGAAGGCGGCCCCGACCGACGTGCCGACGCTCCTCGCGCTCGCCGATGCGTACCGTCAGGACAGCCGCGTCAACGACGCGGTCACGACGTATCGAAGCGTGCTGGCCCTCGATCCGAACAGCGTCCCGGCGCTGAATGGGCTCGCGATCATCCTCGCCCAGGCCGGCGAAGCCGACGGCGCGATGGTCGCGGTCGATCGGGTGCTCGCGCTGCGGCCGAAGGATCCGGACGGATTGTTCCTGAAGGGCCTCCTCCTCTATCAGAAGGAGGATTGGCAGGGCGCAGTGGACGTGTGGACGGTCTACCTCGACGTCGGCGAATTCCATCCCGCCGCGCCGATGGTCCGCACGCTGCTCCAGACCGCGAAGAGCAACATCGGGCGATAGCCCGGGACGAGAGCCGGACGTGGAGTGGCCAGCTGGCATCAGCGCGATCACGCTGTTCGTCGAGGACGTGGCGGTCGCCAAGGCGTTCTATCTGAAGGTCTTCAGCGGGCCGGTCGTCTTCGAGGACGCCCACTCCGCCGTGTTCAAGATCGGCGGCACGCTCGTCAATCTGTTGCAGGTCGGCGAGGCCCGCGAGCTGATCGCGCCGGCTCAGGTGGCCCGACGCGAGGCCGGCGCTCGCGCTCAGCTCACCATCACCGTGGATGATGTGGACGCGACGTGCGCGGAGCTGGTCCGGCGTGGCGTGACGTTGCTGAACGGTCCGATGGATCGGCCTTGGGGTATCCGGACCGCGAGCTTCGCCGATCCGGGTGGCCACATCTGGGAGATCGCGCATTAGCCCGTCAAACGGGGGACTGATGCGAGCGGTCGTCTACGACCGGTACGGGACGCCCGACGTCCTGCGCCTCGAAGACATCGAGCGGCCGGTGCCCAAGGAGGACGAGGTCCTCATCACGGTCCGCGCCGCGGCGGTCACGCGGGCCGACTGCGCGACCCGTGACGCGAATCGACGGAGCGGCCTGGTCGTCTCGCTCATCAGCCGGCTCATCTCGGGCGTGCGCCGACCGAGGCAGCGGGTCCTCGGGACCGAGTTCGCGGGAGAGGTCGCCGCGGTCGGCGCAGCTGTCACCGACTTCGCGGTCGGGGAGGAGGTGTTCGGCAACAGCGGCTTCGCCTTCGGAGCGCACGCCGAGTTCATGTGCAGGCGGCAGAGCAGTCGGATCGCTCACAAGCCGGCCGCGCTGAGCTTCGAGGAGGCGGCCGCGATCTGCGACGGAGGGCTGAACGCGTTGTGGTGCCTCGGACAGGCGCATCTCCGGGCGGGCCAGCTGATCCTCGTATACGGCGCGTCGGGCGCCATCGGCACCGCAGCGGTGCAGCTGGCGAAGCACTTCGGCGCCGACGTCACCGCGGTGTGCAGCACGAAGAACGTGGATCTCGTGCGATCCCTCGGAGCGGACCGGGTCATCGATCACACCAACGAGGACTTCACGGCGGACAGCCGCACGTACGACGTGATCTTCGATGCGGTCGGCAAGCACTCGTTCAGCCGCTGCCGAGGCTCGCTGAAGCCGGGCGGCATCTACCTCGCGACCGACGGGCTTCGGAATCTCTTCCTGGCGCTCTGGACGGCGCGGATCGGCGACCGGAAGGTGCTGTTCCCGATCCCGCCTCGCTACACCAAGACGGACGTTCTCCGTCTGAAGGAGCTCATCGAGGCTGGAGCGTACCGAGCGGTCGTCGACCGGTCCTACCCAATGGAGGACGTCGTCGAGGCGACCCGGTACGTGGAAACGGAGCACAAGACCGGGAACGTCATCCTGACGATCCGCCGCAGCTAGGGCTGGTCGCCGACCTCGATGCGGATGCGCTCGACCGCGCCGTCGCGGTAGAGGGCCACGAACGCCGCGACCACCCGCGGGTCGAAGTGCTTGCCGGACTCCGACTCGATCGCCGCGAGCCCGCGCTCCGGGCTCCAAGCTTCCTTGTACGGACGTTTCGAGGTGAGCGCGTCGTACACGTCGGCCACCGCGACGATGCGGGCGGCGAGCGAGATGTCCTCGCCGCTCTTGTGGTCCGGGTAGCCGTTGCCGTCCCAGCGCTCGTGGTGCTCGCGCGCGACGGCCCGTCCGGTCGCGAAGAACTTCGCGTCGCCGAGCATGGCCTCGCCGTCGATGCAGTGCTGCTTCATCACGTCGTACTGGTCGACCGAGAGCTCGTGCGGCGCGCCAAGGATGTCGTCGGGCGTCTGGATCTTGCCAACGTCGTGGAGGACGCTCGAGTAGCCGAACTCCTCGATCGTCGCCGGCGGCAGACCGAGCTGCCCGGAGATCGCCTCGACGAACTTGCGCACGCGGAGGAGATGCTGCCCGGTGGTCATGTCCTTGAGCGAGACGGCCATGAGGATGTGGCTCACGCCCTGGAGTCCGGTGCGGCGCAGCTCGACGTTCGCGTTCTGCTCGGCGAGGAGCGAGCGCTCGAGCTCGCGGCGGCGCTCGCGCTCCAGGCGCAGCAGCGTGGCGAGGTCCTCGGCGTAGCGCGTGGCCTGACGCTCAAGAAGCGCGAGCTCGCCAAGCTTCGCGTCGAAATCTTTGGACAGGCGCTGCTCGCGCGCGTACACGGCCGCGAAGTCGGTGGCCATACGCAGGGCCTGGGCATTCGCCTGCTCGGAGACCCGGATGGCCTGCTCGAGAAGCTGGCGGAAGATGTCGGGAGCCTTCCGCTCGACCTCGGTCGGCTCAGACAGCGCCGGGCCGAGCTCGACGAGCTCGACGTTCCGGCCTAGGCCGGTATGCAGCGCGGTCGGTCGCTCGCCGTCCACCGGTGGCTCGTTACGAGGCCGGCGCGAGGATCGTGCGGATGGTGTCGATGAGCTCGAGCGGGCCGAACGGCTTGGTCAGGTACTGCGCCGCGCCGGCCGCGAAGCCGACCGCGCGGTCGCTCTCGCTGTCGTGCGCAGTGAGCATGACGATCGGAATGTTCTTCGTATCAGCGCCGGCCTTCAGCTCGCGGCAGACGTCGAAACCGTTCGGGCCGGCGCCCATGTCCACATCGAGGAGCATGAGGTCGGGGTGCTCGGCGCGCGCCATCTCGAGGGCCTTCTGGCCGTTCTCGGCCTCGAGGATGGTCCACCCCTGCGTCGACAGGGTGATCCGCACCATTTGGCGGATCGGGACGAGGTCGTCAGCGATCAGCAGCTTCGCCATGTCGTAGGCACCTTTCATCACGGCCATACCGGGAACGATGGCCGAACTCTAGGGGGGCCGAGACCCCCCGGCGGGGGAACGTCATACGACTTCCTTCGGACGGGTGGCCGCCTTGTCACGGGACCAGGCGTCGAGCGTGATGACCCCCAACCGGGCGGCCTCCGCGACGGCCTCCAGGCGGGAATGTGCGCCGAGCTTGCGCAGGATCGCCTGCACATGCGCTCGGAGGGTGGCGCTCGAGATGCCGAGCTGGTCGGACGCCTGGGTGGTCGACGCACCTTCCGCGAGCAGCTGGAGGACCTCAAGCTCCCGCGCGGTGAGCGGCTCGAGCGGCCGGGGCCGCGATTCGCGTTCGAGGAGCAGCCGCTGGAGTTCGCTCGGGGCGAAGAGGATCTCGCCGAGCGCGGCGGCGCGGACGCCCTCGACGACCTCGTCGAACGGACGGTCCTTCGTGAGGTGGCCGACCGCGCCGGACCGGGCAACGTCGGAGAGGACCGAGACCGATGGGTCACCGGTCAGGATGAGGACCGATGTGTCGGGCAGCGTCGCCCGGACCGTGCGCGCGATATCGGATCCGGTGCCGTCGGGGAGGTGATAGTCGGCGAGGACGACGTCCGGGCGCGCCTCGGTCATGCGGCGGACGGCGGTCTGCACGTCGTGGACGACATCGATCACCTCGATCCCATCCGCGCTTCGCAGGGCCACTCGCAGCAGCTCGGCGAAGAGCCGCTCATCGTCGACGATGAGCACCCTCGTCCTGGTCTTCGTTCCGATTGTCATGATCCTGTCGCCTCCCCTCGGTCGTGGCCACGAACACCGGCGGCCAGCGCGGCAACGACTGCCGCGTCGAGCTCGCCACGCTGGACGGCCTGCTGAAGGATCTGCACCGCCGCATCGGCCGACATCGCCGGGCGATCGGGGCGTGCGATCCGGAGGGCCTCGTAGCGGTCGGCCACCGCGACGATGCGCACCTCGAGCGGGATCTGCGGCGCCTTGAGGCCGTCCGGGTATCCGCTGCCATCGAGGTGCTCGTGGTGCGAGCGGACGATCGGCAGGAGCCGCGCGAGCGGCCGGAACGGCGCCAGCAGCTCCTGTCCGAGCGCGGGATGCTGCTCGATCTGCTTGCGTTCGGCGGCGGTGATCTCGCCGCGACTGCGGACCAGCCCAAGGGGAAGCTTCGTGTTGCCGATGTCGCGGAGCAGTGCGCCGACGCGGATGTTCTGGCAGGTCTGCGAGTCGAGTCCCAGGGCCTTGGCGATCGCGACCGCACGCCCCGCGACGCGCTCGCTGTGGCCGGCCGTCGATCGATCG
>DASUSA010000051.1:0-3024 GCA_036375335.1 Candidatus Limnocylindria bacterium | reverse complement strand
GTCCCAGACCGGCGCCCGGTCACCGGTGACGTGCGAATACGCGACGCGGAGCTGTTCCGGGGTCGGTCGCCGCGACTTCGTCGGGACCTGGACCTCGCCGGAACCGTGACCGCAGAAGTAGCAGTAGAGCTCGGCTCGAAGCATCGGATGGCCTCCAGAACTGCTCGATAGAACGGCGAGCAGTCCTCCGTTGTTCCATACCGACGAACGGGCGTTCGGGTTTCCGTATCGCCGGATACAACGGGTTACGAACCAGCGGGGTCGCCGGACGGGTGACGCCGGGCTAACCGGCGGAGACGACGTCCAGGGAGACGAGCTCGGAGGGGTCGCGCAGCACGGTGAGCTGGCGGATCACGCCCCGCGGGATGATGTGGAAGTCGTTGTGGCGATATTCCTTACCCGCGTTCGTGACGTCGTAGTCACCGACGACCACGATGTAGTCGTCGGTCTCTTTCCAGAGCAGCCCGCAGGTGAGCTTGCGGAGCCGGTAGGGCTCGAAGTCGTCGGGGATCGCGGTGCGCGTGTACGCGGTGATGTCTTCCCACTCGACGGCGACGAGCGCAGTGCCGAGCCGATCGACCGCGTCCAACTTTCCTCTCCTCGACGAGCGAGCGAGCGCCGTGCGCTCACCGGTACATCTCGCGGCCGGATGTGGCCGCTCGCGTACAGGAACGGACGATATGAGGGCGCGTTCCGGTGTCAATGCTCCGGACGCGCGGATTCGCCGCGATTGATACGCATTGAGCGCGATGAGCCGCCCGCGCCCGGTCGGCCGCTCCGCATCGGTGCGCTCGATGACGGTGCTCAGCTTGCCTGCCGTCCGCGGGCGATGAGCTCGGCGACCTTCTGGCCGCCCTTCTTGCCGATCTCCTCGAAGTGCTCGTGGCCGTACTTCTCGGACACGGCGTCGCCGCCGATCTTGCCGATGCGACCGTAGAACCGCGGGCCATACAGCTCTTTCACCTTCTGCCCGCCCTGCTTGCCGATCTGCTCGTAGAACTCGGCGCCGTGCCGCTGCGCAGTGGTGCGGCCACCCTTCTTGCCGATCTGCTCGTAGAACTCCGGGCCGTGGCGCTGCGCGGTCGTCGCGCCGCCCTTGCGCCCAGCTTCGGCGACGGTCATCGCGCCCTTGTTCTTGGTCATCCCGCTCACTCCTTCATGACGCCTGCGCACCAGCGGCTTTTCGGCCGCCCGATGGGCCGGTTTGGCTGCAAGTTCCATACCGACGCTCGCTCGCCCGTCCACCGTGCGGGCAATCTCCGGACACTTACGGCCCGATCTGCATCCGAAGCGTGCACAGGTCGGTGCAGCCGAGGGCGAGCCGCGTCGCGTTCGACAGATCGATCGCCCGGCCGGCGACGTAGGGGCCCCGATCGATCACCGTCACGGTGATCGAGCGACTCCCGTAGGTGAGGACCAGGCGGGTGCCGCACGGCAGGGTGAGATGGGCCACCCCGAGGATCTCCGGCGTGTACGTCTGGCCGCAGGCGGTCTTGTTGCCGTAGAACCCGGGTCCGTACCAGGACGCCACGACGATCGCGCTGTTCTGCAACCCGGCCGGCGCGGGCGGTGCGGCCGGTGCGGCCGGTGCGGCCGGTGCGGGCGCTGCGACCGGAACCGGTTGCGGAGCGGCCTCGGCGACCTCCGCGGCAGCCGGCTCGGCCGGCGACGCGACGGCGGCCGGAGCGCTCTCTGCGCCCGCGACCGCGAGAAGCTCGGGTCGCGCGAGCCGCGCGACAGTGATCTCGCGCAACTGTGGAAGATCGACCGCCGCGCTCCTGACCCCACCGAGCGCGCGGCCGTCGGCGATGTGCTCGGTGAGTAACGTCGTCGCGAAGAGCATCGCGAACACGACGAGACCCGTGCGTGCCAGATAGGCCATCCACTGCACCCCCCCGGTTGTCTCCATGCGGGGAAGGCAGGTCGGGGTCCACCACCTGTCCGCGACCGCACCCCGTGTCGCCGTGCGACACATCGCGTGCGGGGCAACGGCTCGCTTCTTTGGTCGCTCTTTCTCGCGATGCGATACGCGATCGTTACCGCAGCGTCACGGAGCTGTTGCGGGGACGGCAATCGCGACGAAGCGCGGATCGGTCGGATTCGGACCGGTCGAGGTCTGCAGGGTCAGCCGTTCTCCGTTCGTCGGCTGCACCCACGACACATCGTCAGGTGCCACGCGCGGGTGCACTTCGCTGATCACGTACCGGAGCGCTCGCAGATCCGGTGTCGAGATCACCACCTGATCGCCGGGCTGCGCATTCCAGAGCGAGAGGAACATCCCGGTGCGGGCATGCGCGTAGAGGTAGGTGTTGCTCCCGAGGCCCGGGATCGACGTACCCGGAAGGTGGAAGGCGAAGCCTTCGGGGGTCTTCTGCAAATTGATGTCGCGGGTGATGTCGCCCTCGGCGATCGGAAGGTCGATCCCCAACCGCTGGATCGTGACCCGGTACCCGAGCGGGATCGGGGTGCGCGGATCTCTGGTCGGCACTGGTGTGGCGGTCGACACAGGCTCCGTGGTGGTGGGGATGGCGGTGGTGGCGATGGCGAGGGGGGTCGGTGCGACGGACGGGGGCGCGGGCGTGCCGAGGCTCGCCCCCACGAGGAGCAGGATGCCGATGAGGACGAGCGCGCCGCCGGCGACGACCGGAAGCGACCGTTTCCCTATGCGATAGTGCGGCGCACATCCCATGCCGAACTCGATGGACCACGCCGGCCGTCGCGCGCGGGCCGCAGCCCGCTGCCTGGATTCAGGCATCGCCGCGCTGCTGCTCGCCCCGGGGTCCGACCTCACCTACCTCTCGGGCTACCGGATCTTCTCGAGCGAGCGGCTCACCTGCCTGGTCCTCGGCAGCGACGGGACCGCGACACTCGTGGTGCCCGAGCTCGAGGCCCCGCGCGCCGCGGCCGCGGCGCCCGACCTCCGCCAGGCGACCTGGTCCGAGACCGCCGATCCGTACGCCCTCGTCGCATCGCTCGTCACCCGACAAGGCCCGATCGCGGTCGCCGACCAGATGTGGGCGTCGT
>DASUSA010000050.1:0-8069 GCA_036375335.1 Candidatus Limnocylindria bacterium | reverse complement strand
CATGGACCTCTGACGCAAAAAACTCCGCGGCAGAGCGCCACGGGAAGTAAAAATGTACCAAAACCGCACGATTTCGGCAAGCGCCGCTCATGCGGACACCGCGTCCTTCGCACGGCCGAGCCCTGATTTGCCGGCTTCCGCGCGTGGCACCGTCAATATGACCGGGCCATCGGCCAGGCAGGCGAGGGTGTGCTCGAAATGGGCCGAAAGCGTGCCGTCCTCGGTCACGACCGTCCAGTTGTCGTCAAGGACCCGGGTCGCGATCCCGCCGACATTGACCATTGGCTCGATCGCGATGCAGAGGCCCTCCTTGATCACCCGGCCCAGGTCGGCCGTCCCGTAGTTGGGGACCTGCGGATCCTCGTGCATCGCCCGCCCGATCCCGTGGCCGACGTAGTTCCGGACAACCGAGAACCCCTGGCTCTCCGCGTAGCCCTGGACCGCAGCGCCGATGTCGCCGAGGCGGCTCCCGACAGTCGCGGCCGCGATCCCGCGCACGAGCGCCTCCTTTGTGACGTCGATGAGCTTCTGCGCCTCCGCGGAGATCCTGCCCACGGGCACGGTGATCGCGGCATCGGCGTGCCAGCCGTCCACGATCGCGCCCGCGTCGATCCCGACGATGTCGCCTTCTTTGAGTTTCCGCTTCGACGGGATGCCGTGAACGATCTGCTCGTTCACCGAGGTGCAGATGGTCGCCGGGTAGCCGAAGTAACCGAGGAACGAGCTCGTCGCACCCGCGCGGGCGAGGACCTCGGCCGCGATGCGGTCGAGCTCGGCCGTCGTGACCCCGGGCTTCACCGCGTCGCGCGTCGCGGCAAGCATCGCGGCGACGATGGCGCCGGCCTCGCGCATCTTCGCGATCTGCTCGGTCGTTTTCAGCGTGACCATCAGCGGGCTGCCTCGATGAGCCGCTTCGTGATCGCGTCGAGCTCGCCCAGGCCGTTAACGCGCCGGACCCGGTTCAGCGCCTCGTAATGCTCGACCACCGGCTGGGTCTGCTCCGCGTACACGTCGAACCGCCGGGCGATGACTTCCGGTGTGTCGTCCGCCCGGCCCTCCGACCGAGAGCGATTGAGGATCCGCCGGACGAGCTCCTCGCGCGGCACGTCGATCAGCAGGACCCGCCCGATCGCGCGGCCGCGCCCGGCGAGCAGTGCCTCGAGCGCCTCGGCCTGCGCGACCGTCCGCGGGAAACCGTCGAACATCACACGCGTGCCGGCGGGCAGACCGTCGATGAACTCGCGGACCATGTCGATCGTGACGTCGTCCGGAACGTAGTCGCCGCGGTCCATGTACCGCTGGGCGAGCTCTCCGAGGGGCGTCGAGCGCTTCAGATGGTCGCGGAAGAGATCGCCGGTCGAGAGCTGGACCCAGCCGTTGCGCGCGGCGAGGAGCTTCGCCTGGGTGCCCTTGCCCACGCCGGGCGGGCCCATGAAGATGAGGTCGCCCGCCGCGGTGTCGCCGGCGGACTCGTTGGCCTCGCGCTCCGCCATCACCGGATAAAGCCCTCGTAGCTGCGCATGAGGAGCTGCGCCTCGAGCTGCTTCATCGTCTCGACGACGACGCCGACGACAATGAGGATGCTGGTGCCCCCGAGTCGCAGAGTCTGCACGCCGGTGAGATCGCCGATCAGCGTCGGCATGACCGCGACGATGCCGAGGAACAACGCGCCGGCGATCGTGATGCGCGTCACGACCCGGCCGAGGAACTCCGCGGTGGGCCGGCCGGGCCGGATGCCCGGGATGAACCCGCCGTAGCGCTTGATGTTGTCGGCGACGTCGTTCGGCACGAAGGTGAAGGCCGTATAGAAGAATGTGAACGCGACGACGAGGACGAAGTAGGCGCCGTTGTACAGGACCGTGTTCTGGAATGCGTTCACGATGCCGGTCGACAGGTTGCGGAGCCACTCGGTCTCGCTGTTCGTGAAGTACTGCGCGATCTGGCTCGGAAGCAGCAGGATCGAGATCGCGAAGATGATCGGGATGACCCCGGCGCTGTTGACGCGTAGCGGGATGTGGGTCGCTCCGCCTGAGTACATCCGCGTGCCGCGCACGCGCTTCGCGTACTGGACCGGCACCCGGCGCTGACCCTCCTGGATGAAGACGATCGCGCCGATGACGAGCACGGCGATGAGCGCGTAGATCGCGAGCGCGAAGTAGTTCGACTGCACCTGGAGGGTCTGGCTCACCGTGGTCGGAAGCCGGCCGACGATGCCGGCGAAGATGATGAAGCTGATGCCGTTGCCGATGCCGCGCTCGCTGATCAGCTCGCCGAGCCACATCAGGATGAGCGTGCCGGCGGTCAGCGTGGCGAGGATCGCGAGGGTCAGGCCCAGGTTCGACGGCCCGAACTGCGTGAGCACTCCCGAGCGCTGCATGAACACGCACACGCCGATGCCCTGCAGGAGCGCGAGCGGCACCGTGAGCATGCGGGTGTAGGAGTTGATCTTGTTCCGCCCGTACTCGCCCTCCTTGGAGAGCCGCTCGAGCGGCGGGATGGTCTGGTTGAGGAGGGTCATGATGATCGAGGCGTTGATGTAGGGATTCACCCCGAGCGCGACGACGCTGAACCGCGAGAGGCCGCCACCGGAGAAGAGATCGAGCAGCCCGAGCAGCGCGTTGTTCTGAAGCACCGCGGCAAGCTGGGTCTGGTCGACGCCCGGCAGCGGCACGTGGGCCAGGAACCGGAACACCAGCAGCATCGCGAGGGTGAACAGGATCTTGACCCGAAGGTCCGGCGCCCGGAATGCATCCCGGAATGTCTCGAAGACCTTCACGCGCTAGCTGGTCCCTGCGTCGAGGAGCACGACCACGCCGCCCGCCGATTCGATCTTCTGCCGCGCGGCCGCCGACACGCGGTGCGCATGCACCTCGAATTTCTGGGCGACCTCGCCGTTCGCCAGGAGCTTGACCTTTGCCGACGGCTCGATGAGGCCCTTGGCCGCCAAGGTCGACGGCGACACGGTGCCATCGACCGCGTAGGTCTTCAGCTGGCCGACGTTCAGGGCGACGTACTCGACCCGCAGCCGGTTCTTGAACCCGCGCAGTTTCGGCAGGCGCATGTGCAGCGGCATCTGGCCGCCTTCGAACCAGGCCGGGAGGCCTGGACCGCTGCGCGCGAGCTGGCCCTTGGTGCCCTTGCCGGCGGTCTTGCCCTGGCCCGCGGCGGTGCCTCGGCCGACGCGGCGGGTGTTCTTGCGCGAGCCGCGCTCCGGCACGAGGTCGTGGGTCTTCATCGTCCGGCCTTTCCTTCGCCGACCTCGACGAGGTGGGCGACCTTGCGGAGCATCCCGCGCAGCGCGGGGGTGTCCTCGTGCGACACGCGCTGGCCGGTCCGCTTCAGGCCGAGCGCCTGGAGCGTGCCCTTCGCGGAGCGCTTCTCGCCGATCGCGCTCTTGTGCTGGCGGATCTCGAGGCGACTCATGAGACCGCCGCCGGCTCTGCGGTCGGACGCTTGCGGCGCTCGATGCCCCGCGTGTCCGCGACCGTGTCCGCCGAGCGCAGCATCCCGAGGGCTTCCATCGTCGCCATCACGACGTTCACCGGGTTCGTGCTGCCGAGCGACTTCGACAGGATGTCGTGGATGCCCGCGGATTCGACGACCGCGCGCACTGACCCGCCGGCGATGACGCCGGTGCCCTTCGACGCCGGGCGGAGGAGCACCTTCGCCGCGCCGAAGTCGGCGGTCACCGGGTGCGGGATCGTGCGGTCGACGAGCGGGACCAGCATGAGGTGCTTTTTCGCGTCCTCGACGCCCTTCTTGATCGCCTCGGGCACCTCGTCGGCCTTGCCGAGCCCGGCGCCGACGTGACCGCGGCCGTCACCGACCACGACGATGGCCGAGAAGCTGAACCGCCGTCCGCCCTTGACGACCTTGGACACCCGGTTGATCTGGACCACCCGTTCGGTGAGCTCGAGCCGGTTCGCGTCGATCCGTGCCATTAGAACCTCAATCCATTGGAGCGTGCCGCGTCGGCCAGCGCCTTCACGCGACCGTGGTAGCGATAGCCGCCGCGATCGAAGATCACCTCTTCGATGCCCGCGGCCTTCGCCTTCTCGGCGATCTTCGCGCCGACGGCCTTGGCCGCGTCGGCCTTCTTCGACTTGGCGTCCTTCGCCTCGAGGCTGGACGCAGCCGCGAGGGTGCGGCCGCTGCGGTCGTCGATGACCTGCGCGTAGATCTGGTTCAGCGAGCGATAGACCGCCAGGCGCGGCCGGTCCGCGGTGCCGCTGATGCGGGCCCGCAAGCGGCGATGCCGCTTCTGCCGTGACTCGTCCCGTTCGGTAAACGCCATCTCCGCTCCTCCCCTACGCCTTCGCGCCGACCTTGCCGGCCTTGCCCGCCTTGCGGCGGATGTACTCGCCGGCGTACTTCACGCCCTTCGCCTTGTACGGGTCCGGGACGCGGAGCGCGCGGATCTTCGCCGCGACCTCCCCGACGACTTCCTTGTCGGCGCCGGCGACACGGACCTTTTGCGGTGTCTCGAGGGCGAAGCTGATGCCGGCCGGCGGGTCGATCTCGATCGGATGCGAGTAGCCGAGCGCGAGCTGCAGCTTCTTGCCGGCGAGCGTCGCCCGGTAGCCGGTCCCGCTGATCTCGAGGTCGCGGGTGTAGCCCGTCGCGACGCCGGTGACCATGTTCGCGAGCAGCGAGCGCGAGAGCCCGTGCAGGGCCTTCGCCTGCTGGCTCTCGTTGGCGCGCACGACCGTCAGCGTGCCGTCGGCGCGATCCACCTTCACGAGCGGGTGGAACGTGCGCCGGAGCTCGCCCTTCGGTCCCTTCACCGAGACCTGCTGGCCGTTCAGGGTCACGTCGACGCCCTTGGGGAGCGTGACGGGAAGCTTTCCGATGCGACTCATTTCGTCTTCGCCCTTACCAGACGTACGCCAGGACTTCGCCGCCCAGCGCCTTCTTCTCGGCCTCGCGGCCGGTCATGAGCCCCGAGGACGTCGACACGATCGCGATGCCCAGGCCGCCGAGGACCCGCGGCATCTCGGTCTTGCGGGCGTAGACCCGCAGGCCCGGCCGGCTGATCCGCCGGATGCCCGAGACCGCGGAGGTCTTGCCGCCGATGTACTTGAGCGTGACCACGAGCTGGGTGCCAGCGGGGAGCACTTCGCTCTCCTTCGTCGCCTTGCGCTCGCTCGCTGCCTCGAGGCGGTACGGTCCGATGAACCCCTCGGCCTTCAGGATGCGGGCGATCTCGACCTTCACCCGGCTCGACGGGATCATCACCGTCTCGTGACGGGCGCCCGACGCGTTGCGGATCCGGGTGAGCATGTCGCCCACCGGATCGTTCACCGCGACGCCGCGGGGGCGGCGGGCCTTCGGCACGATCACGCGGCGCGGGCGCGGCGCGTCGCCCTCGGCCCGCTCGGGACGAGGGGCCTGCGGCTCGGGGGTCGTGGTCGTCATCTCTGTCGTCATCGTGTTCTCACCAACTCGATTTCGTCACGCCCGGCAGCTCGCCGATGAGCGCGCGCTCGCGGAAGCAGATCCGGCAGAGGCCGAACTTCCGCATGTAGCCCCGGGCCCGGCCGCAGACCTGGCAGCGGTGGTACCCCTGGGTCTTGAACTTCGGCGTCTTCTGCGACTTGAGGATCAGGCTCAGCTTCGCCATTAGCTACCCCCTTGGGCGTCGCGCGTTCGGAACGGCATGCCGAGCGACTTGAGAAGGGCACGCCCCTCCTCGTCGTTCCGCGCCGTGGTCACGATCGTGATCTCGAGCCCGCGCAGCCGGTCGATCTTGTCGTACTCGATCTCCGGGAACACGAGCTGCTCCTTGAGGCCGAGCGAGTAGTTGCCGCGGCCGTCGAAGCTCCGCTCGGGGATGCCCTGGAAATCACGGATGCGCGGCAGCGCGACGGTCACGAGCTTCTCGAGGAAGTGCCACATCTGCGGCCCGCGCAGGGTCACCTTGAGGCCGATCGGCATGCCGACGCGGAGCCGGAAGTTCGAGATCGCCTTGCGCGACTTCGTCACGATCGGGCGCTGACCGGTGATGATCGCGAGGTCGTTCGCGGCAGCGTCCATCGTCTTCGCGTTGCCGATGGACTCACCCATCCCGATGTTCAGGACGATCTTCTCGATGCGCGGGACCTGCATGACGTTGCCGTAGCTGAACTGCTTGCGCAGCTCGTCCTTCACGGTCTTCTCGTACCGCTCCTGGAGCAGGCTCGGCACCTTCGGCATCGCTCCGCTCGAGGTGGCCTGCGGGGCGGCGGCCGTCGTCGACTTGCGCTTCGACGGCGAGGTCTTCTGCGGCGGTGGCTTGACTTCGGTCGTCATTACTCGGCCCCCTCCGACGCGAGCCCCTGCCCGCAGTTCTTGCAGAAGCGTTCCTTCTCATCGTTGTCCATTCGGTAGCCGACCCGGGCCGGCTTGTTGCAGTGCGGGCAGAGCAGCATGACCTTGCCCACGGAGAGCGGCACGAGCTGGTCGACGATCCCGCCCTTGATGTTCTTGTTCGGGTTCGCCTTCGTGTGCCGCTTGGACGTGTTCACGCCGGTCACTGTCACGGTGCCTTTTCGGGGGTCCACTTCCTGGACCCGGCCCCGGTCGTAGCGGTCCTTGCCGCCGAGGACGATCACCTCGTCCCCCTTCTTGATCTTCATGGCGCTAGAGGACCTCCGGTGCGAGCGAAACGATCTTCATGAAGTTCCGCTCGCGAAGCTCGCGGGCCACCGGCCCGAAGATGCGCGTGCCACGCGGCTGGTTCTGCGGGGTCAGCAGCACGGCCGCGTTGTCGTCGAACCGGATGAGCGAGCCGTCCGTCCGGCGAAACTCCTTCGTCTGCCGCACGACGACCGCGCGCACGACGTCGCCCTTCTTCACCTGGGCGTTCGGGATGGCCTGCTTCACGGCGGCGATGAACACGTCACCGATCGACGCGCTCGTCCCCGTCGAGCTGCCCAGCACGCGGATCACCGAGAGCTCACGAGCTCCGGTGTTGTCCGCGCAGCGGACGCGGCTGTATGGCCGGATCATTCGGCCGTCCCTTCGGCAACGGGCTCGGCGACCTTCTCTTCACGCTGCGGGGCGAGGATCACGTCGACCCCCTCCGCCTGCTCGAGGAGCTTCTCGACGTCCTCGGCGCGCGGCGCGGCGGCACCGGCCTCGCCGGCCCGCGAGAGGACCTCGACGACCTGCCAGTGCTTCGTCGCGCTGAACGGTCGGCTCTCCTGGATGCGCACGAGGTCACCGGCCTTCACGTCGCCCGCGGCGTCGTGGGCCGCGTACTTCTTGCGGAGCCGGATCACCTTCTTGTACAGCGGGTGCTCGCGCATGCGCTCGACGACCACGGTCACCGTGTGCGCCTGCTTCGCCGAGCTGACCACGCCGACGCGGGTCCGGCGGCGCGACCGCCGCCACGAGTGGGCCGGCGCGTCCTGCGCTGAGCCCTGGGCCGACTGCGCGCGGCGGAGCGGGCGGGCGCGCTTGACCACCGGAGGCGCGGCCTTCGCGACCGGCTTCGAAGCGACCGGCGCGGCCGTCTTCGCCGTCGCCTTGCGGGGGGCGGCCGCCTTCGCGACGGTCTTCTTCTCGACCGGCTTCTCGGCGGTCGCGGCGGTCGTCTTCTTTGCGGCAGCCGACTTCGCCGCGGTCTTCTTCTCCGCGGTCGCCGTCGTCTTCTTGGTGCTCTTCTTCTCAGCCATTCGCCGCCTCAGTCTTTCGTTCGTCCATCACCGTGAGCACGCGGGCAATGCGTGTCCTCGCGGCCGGGAGGCCGCGATAGTTCTTCAGCTGGCGGGTGGCCAGCTGGAACCGGAGGTTGAACAGCTCCTCCTTCGCGCTCTTGAGCTCATCCGCGAGCTCGGTGTCAGACAGCCGCCGCATGTCCTTCAGTTGCACTGCTCTCACCTTCCGCGCCTTCGCGGCTCAGGAATTTGGTCTTGATCGGGAGCTTGTACGACGCGAGCCGCATGGCTTCTTTCGCGAGCGCGTGATCGACGCCGGCGAGCTCGAACAGGATCCGTCCGGGCTTCACGACCGCGACCCAATGGTCGGGCGCGCCCTTACCGGAACCCATCCGCACTTCGGCGGGCTTCTTCGTGACCGGCTTGTCCGGG
>DASUSA010000049.1:0-2869 GCA_036375335.1 Candidatus Limnocylindria bacterium | reverse complement strand
GCCATTCGCGGCCATCGCGACATCCGCGACGAGCCTGGGAGTCGATGGGACGGGCGACACGCTCGTGGCGCTCGGGCCCTCCGGCCGCGCCGACCGCATCGAGACTGGCCGGCTCGCCCTCGCCTGGCGGCTTCCCGGGGTCATCGCCGGCGCGCTGCTCGCGTTCGTGCTCGTGCTGCTCGCACGCCGCCTGTTCGCATCGCGTCTGGTCCCGATCATCGTCGGCCTGGCGGTCATCCTCGACGGCTCGATGTACGCGCAGGCCCGCATCGGCATGAACGACATTTACGTGGGCCTGTTCATCGTCGCCGGCTGGTACTTCATCGTCGCCGCCCACCGGCCGCGGCTCTCGGCGCGCGTCGACATCCTCATCGCGGGTGCCCTGCTGGGGCTTGGCGCGGCGTCGAAGTGGGCCGCGTTCTACACGCTGGCCGGCGTCCTGGTCGCCGCACTCGCTGTGACCGCCTACGCCTACGCGAACGGCCGGCCCGGCCGGGGCGGGCCGCTCGACCTGCTCGCCGGCAAGGGCCGGAACGCGGCGTTCCTGTTCCTGTCATTCGCGGTCATCCCGGTCGGCATCTATCTCGCGAGCTACGCGCGGTGGTTCGGCGGGCCGACGGCGCCGTATGGCTGGGATCTCATCGAGCTGACGAAGCAGATGTACTGGTATCACTCCGGCCTGACCTCGCCCCATCCCGCGGCCTCGCCGTGGTGGAGCTGGCCGATCGTGCTGAAGCCGGTGTACTGGTACTTCGGCCAATCCGACAACGGGAACAACGCGTACATCTACGACGCGGGGAACCTCGCGCTGTTCTGGGGCGCGCTCGTCGCGACGGCGTGGTGCGCGATCGCCGCGATCCGCGCGCGCTCGGTCGCACTCGGCTTCGTCGTGTTCGCGTTCCTCGTGCAGTACGTCGCGTGGATCCCGATCTCGCGGGTCCTGTTCTTCTACCACTTCTTCACGGCGCTGCCCTTCTATTTGCTCCTGCTCAGCGTTTGGCTCGCCTATCTGTGGGATACCGAACGCAGGGGCTTCGTCGTCGGGTATCTCGCGGTCGCCGCGGCTGCCTTCGTGTACTTCTATCCGTTCGTGTCCGGGCAGCCGGTGCCCGGGTCGCAGGCGGCGATGTTCTTCGTGCTCCCGACGTGGCAGTACGACTGCCAGTTCTATCCGTCGTTCGTGTGCTCGCTGAACGCGCCGGCCGACGTGCCGTTCGCGGCGATCGCGCTCCGCATCGGCGCAGCCGCCCTCCTCGCGGCGCTCGCGGCCGGTGCGTTCTTCGTCGCGCGCTCACCCGAGCGGGCGCTCGCGACGGCCCGCGATCTCCTAGGGCGAGGCGCTCGGGGTGGGAGCGACGCTCGGTGATGGAGACGGACTCGGGCTCTCGGATGGCGAGGCCGACGCGGACGCGCTTGGCGACGCCGATGCGGACGGCACCGGCACCGGCGTCGCGAGCAGCGCACCGAGGGCGCCGGCGACCGCGACGAGGATCAGCAGCGCGAGGATGAGCGTGCCCACGAGGGCCCGCGGGATCGCCGGCCGCCGCGCGGCGAACACGATCACGGTGATGTTGTCCTCGCCGCCGCGGGCCCGCGCAAGTGCCACGAGCTTGTCGGCGGCGCGATCCGGGCGATCGGCGGCAGCGCTCGCGATCTCGGGATCGGTCACGTGACGGGTTAGGCCGTCGGAGCACAGCACGAGCCGGTCCGCGGGCTGGAGCGTCTCGACGAAGATGTCGGGCTGCACGCCTCGTGGATCGCCGAGGAACCGGGTGATGCTGCTCGCCCGATCGCCGCTGTGGTCAGTGGTGAGCTGGCGGATCGTCGCTCCGCGGACCAGGTAGGCCCGCGAGTCCCCGAGGTTCGCGACCGCCACCTCGCGTCCGCGGATGGCCGCGGCGACCAGGGTGGTCGCCGCGCGCGAGAAGCGCTCGTCTTTCGCTGCCGCGAGCACGGCCGCATTCGCACGCTGGACGGCATCGCCGAGCGCCGTCCGCGCGCTGTCGCGGAACGACGGCGGCGAGAACGACCCGGCGAGCCCCTCGATCGCGGCGGTGCTCGCGATCTCGCCGCCGGCCTCGCCGCCGACGCCGTCGGCGACCGCGATGAGCGTGACGCCGGCGTAGTCGCGCGCCAGCCAGCGATCTTCGTTCTGTTCGCGGACGATGCCCGGATCGGTCCGTGCCGCGAGGTCAGTCACTCTTCTTCGTGCAGTCCTTACCTGCGCCCGACACGTAGAGCACCGCCACGGATGTGTTCGGCGCGGCCTGCGCCCCGGCGGCAGGATCTTGGCTGACGACGCTGCACGCACCTCCCTGGGCGGTGGTCGGGCCCCAGCTCACTTGGAAGCCGGCGCGCTGCAGGGTGGCAACGGCCTGGTCGAGCTTCATGCCGGTGACCTGCGGAACTCTGCTCGTCACGTTGGCGGGGCTCGTCGGTGCGGGAGTCCCGTTGGTGCCGCCGGCCGTCACCGTGGGGAAGCGCGCGAAGAACAGGACGACCGCAATGAGGATCGCGAGCACGACGCCGAGCGCCAGCAGCGTGTCGAGCCGCGGCCACCCCCGCGCCGACGAAGCGATGATCGGCCGCAGGACCCGAGTGACCGGATCGTTCACCGCGTCCGAGAGCGCCGTCGCGAACGCGCCGGCGGTCGAGTAGCGACGCGCGGGATCGCGCGCGAGCCCCCGTGCGATCACGGCGTCGGCGGTCTCTGAGAGGCTCGAATCGGCCGAGCGGATGTGCGGTGCGCCGCGCTCGAGGCGGTCCCGGAGCAGATCCTCGTTCTCCGCGCCGGGGAACGCGGCCTGACCGGTGAGCAGCTCGTAGGCAACGAGTGCAAGGCCGTACACGTCCGTCCGTGCGCTCACGG
>DASUSA010000048.1:0-4710 GCA_036375335.1 Candidatus Limnocylindria bacterium | reverse complement strand
CTCGGTCTGGTGGGGAGAGGCCTTCGGCGACGCGTCGAGCGCGTCGGGCGAGGTCGTGTTCAACACCGCGATGACCGGCTACCAGGAGGTCGCGTCCGATCCCTCGTACAACGGGCAACTCGTCGTGATGACCTATCCGCTCATCGGCAACTACGGCGTATTCGAGCGCGCGGCCGAATCGCGCAAGCCCTGGGTAGAGGCGCTCGTGGTCCGCGAGCTCAACTCGACGTGTCGCGAGGGAACCGACGACCTCGACTCGTACCTCCGCGCGCACGGCGTCCCCGGGATCGCGGGCGTCGACACGCGCGCGCTGACGCGGCGGCTACGGTCGTCCGGCACGTTGCGCGGCGCGCTCATCCAGGTCCCGCCGCACCGGGCGCTCGATCCCGACATCGGGAACGAGGCGGTCGCGAAGGCCCGCGCTACGACTGCACTCGCGCTGCGGCCGCTCGTCGCCGAGGCGAGCGTGTCCTCCGAGCGCACGGTCGGCGCCGGTCCGAAGATCGCGGTCCTCGACACCGGCGTGAAAGAGAACCAGGTGCGCAGCCTCGTGCACCGCGGTGCCACCGTGCGGGTGTACCCGGTCGAGTCGAGCATGCGCGAGCTGCTCTCCTGGTCGCCGGATGGCATCGTCATCACGAATGGCCCAGGCGATCCGGCAGCGATCCCGCAGGTCGCAGCGAGCGTGAAGATCCTGCTCGACATGGCGCAAGGCCGCGGGAGCGGCCGCCCGGTGCCGATCCTCGGCATCTGCCTCGGCCATCAGCTCCTCGCGCGCGCGATCGGCGCATCGACCTCGCGGCTGCCGTTCGGGCATCACGGCAGCAACCACCCGGTGCAGGACACCGTCACCGGTCAGGTCGTCATCACCAGCCAGAACCACGAGTTCCAGGTCGATGAGTCGTCGCTGCCGTCGCATTCGCAGTTCTACGTCAGCAAGCGAAATCTGAACGACGGGTCGGTCGAGGGGCTCGCGCACCGCACGCTCCCGATCCGCACGTATCAGTACCACCCCGAGGGAGCACCGGGTCCGCGCGACAACGAGCCCGTGTTCGATCGCTTCATGGACGACGTGCGCGACGCCGTGGCCCGCCGGTCGTGACGCGCCACGAGTACGTACTGGTCGACGTCTTCACCGATCGGAAGTTCGGCGGCAACCAGCTCGCGGTCTTCCGTGACGGCAAGGGCATCCGCGACGAACTGATGCAGGCCGCGGCGAAGGAGCTGAACCTGCCCGAGACGACGTTCGTGGTGCCGGCGGAGCAGGGCGGCGATCACAAGCTCCGGATCTTCACTCCGGCGCGCGAGCTTCCGTTCGCGGGCCATCCCACGGTGGGCACGGCGTTCGTGCTCGCGGACTCACGTGATGCGACGCTCCGCCTCGAGGAGCAGGTCGGAACGCTCCAGGTCACGGTGCGCGACGGTTTCACGGAGATGGAGCAGCCCCTGCCGACCTTCGAGCCGGTCGCCGACCGCGACGCCGTCGCCGCGAGCGTGTCCCTTGATGCCGGCGATCTCGAGCCGGCCCTGCCGATCGAGGTCGGCTCCAGCGGCAACCGGTTCATGTTCGTCCCAGTGAAGTCCCTCGATGCGGTGAAGCGGGCCTCGCCGCGGCGGCTCGCCGAGGCCGCGTACATCTTCACCACCCAGACCGTCGAGCCGGGTTCCACCGTGCACGGGCGGATGTACGCGCCGTGGCAGGGCATCGCAGAGGATCCCGCGACCGGCTCGGCGAACGGTCCGCTCGGGGCGTATCTCGTGCGGCACGGCCTCTCGGACGGCGCGCGCATCGTCTCCGAGCAGGGCTTCGAGATGGGCCGCCGATCGCTCCTGTACGTCCGGGTGGGCGGCGGCCGTGATCGGATCACCAGCCTGCACGTCGGCGGGCGCTGCGCGGTCGCCGGCGGAGGGTGGCTCGACCTGTGAAGGTCCTGATCATCGGCTCGGGGCCGATCCTCATCGGCCAGGCCGCCGAGTTCGACTACGCCGGGACCCAGGCGTGCCGCGCGCTGCGCGAGGAGG
This sequence comes from Candidatus Limnocylindria bacterium, assembly GCA_036375335.1. Taxonomy (GTDB): domain Bacteria; phylum Chloroflexota; class Limnocylindria; order P2-11E; family P2-11E; genus UBA4735. The sequence goes on along the minus strand of DASUSA010000048.1, from coordinate 2,688 downwards.
GGATCGAGACCGTGCTGGTGAACTCGAACCCCGCCACGATCATGACCGACCCCGGCGTCGCTGACGTCACCTACCTCGAGCCGCTCACCGTCGAGGTCCTCGAGCGGATCATCGCGAAGGAGCGGCCCGACGGGTTGCTCGCGACCCTTGGCGGCCAGACCGGGCTCAACCTCGCGGTCGCGCTCGCCGATGCCGGCGTCCTCGAGCGCTACGACGTGAAGGTCCTCGGCACGCCGCTCACCGCGATCCGGCAGGCCGAGGACCGCGAGGCGTTCAAGCAGCTGCTCCTCGAGATCGGCGAGCCGGTCCCTGAGTCGGTGACCGCGCACACCGTGGACGAAGCGTTCGCCTTCGCCGAGCGGACCGGCTACCCGGTCGTGATCCGTCCCGCGTACACGCTCGGTGGTACCGGTGGGGGCTTCGCGCACGACGCCGTGGAGCTCCGCGATCGCGCGCAGCGCGGGATCAGCGCATCGCCCATCGGACAGATCCTGGTCGAGCGCAGCCTCGTCGGATGGAAGGAGCTCGAGTGGGAGGTGATGCGCGACGGCGCCGACACCTGCATCACCGTCTGCAACATGGAGAACATCGACCCGATGGGCGTGCACACCGGCGACTCGATCGTCGTCGCACCGTCGCAGACGATCTCCGACAAGGAGTATCAGCAGCTACGGACCGCCGCGCTGAAGATCATCCGTGCGCTCGGCATCGAGGGTGGTTGCAACGTCCAGTTCGCGCTGCATCCGGACCGCTCGCCGTCGGACGATCCCGAGGCCCGCATCCCGTACTACGTGATCGAGGTGAACCCGCGCGTGTCGCGCTCATCCGCGCTCGCCTCCAAGGCGACCGGCTACCCGATCGCGCGGGTCGCGGCGAAGATCGCGATCGGTAAGCGACTCTGGGAGATCCCGAACGCGGTCACCCAGAAGACGACCGCCGCGTTCGAGCCAACGCTCGACTACGTGGTCGTGAAGATCCCGCGGTGGCCGTTCGACAAGTTCCGAGCGGCTGACCGGCGCCTCGGCACACAGATGAAGGCCACCGGCGAGGTCATGGCCATCGATCGCACCTTCGAGGCCGCGATGTTGAAGGCGCTGCGCTCGCTCGAGGTGAAGGGCCAGGGCCTTCTGACCGAGGCGCCCGCGTGGGTCGACCTCGGCGACCCGGCGGCGTTCATCGCGCGCTACCTCGCCGTGGAGCCCACGGACGACCGCATCTGGCGCGTGCTCGCCGCGCTGCGCCGCGGCGCGACCGTCGACGCCGTCCACGAGGCGACGAAGATCGATCGCTGGTTCCTGCGCAAGCTCCGCAACGTCGTGCGGTTCGCCGAGGACGAGCTGCAAGGCAAGACGCCGAATCCCGCGCTGCTGCGCCGCGCGAAGCGCATGGGCTTCTCCGACGTCGATCTCGCGTCGCTCGCAGGCGTGCTCGCATCGGACATCCGCCGGCTGCGCCTGCAGTGGGGGATCGTCCCGGTGTACAAGATGGTCGACACGTGCGCCGCCGAGTTCGAGGCGGTGACGCCGTACTTCTACTCGACGTACGAGCAGGAGAACGAGGCGCCGCCGCTCGACGGGCCGAAGACCGTGATCCTCGGCTCGGGCCCGATCCGCATCGGCCAGGGGATCGAGTTCGACTGCTGCTGCGTGCAGAGCGCGATGGCCCTCAAGGACCGCGGGGTCAAGGCGATCATGATCAACAGCAATCCCGAGACGGTGAGCACGGACTTCGACGCCTCCGCGCGCCTGTACTTCGAGCCACTCGACGAGGAATCGGTGGCGAACATCCTCGCTAATGAGGGGGCTGCCCAGCAGCCCGCTCAGGGAGGACGGACCGACGCCGGGGTGAACCCGTCGTCGGTCAGCGTGCTCTGTCAGTTCGGCGGGCAGACCGCGCTCAACCTCGCGGACCGCATCGCGGACATCGGCGGCCACATTAGCGGCACGAGCGCGGACGCGATCGGCCTCGCCGAGGACCGCCGCCGCTTTCACGAGTTCGCGACCGCGCTTGGGATCCCGCAGCCGCCCGGCGGCACCGCGGAGTCGCTGAGCGAGGCGCGGGAGATCGCCGACGGCATCGGCTATCCCGTCCTCGTGCGGCCGTCGTACGTGCTCGGCGGTCGCGGCATGGAGATCGCCTACGGGCCGGACGACCTCGAGCGCTACTTCGCGTCGGCGCTCGAGGCGAGCTTCGGCCGCGTCCTCGTCGACAAATACCTGCGCGGCCGAGAGGTCGAGGTCGATGCCGTGAGCGACGGCCAGGACACCCTCGTTGCCGGGATCATGGAGCACATCGAGCGGGCCGGCGTGCATTCCGGCGACTCGTTCGCGGTCTACCCCGCGCCGAACCTCAGTGCCGCCGAGCGCGACGAGATCGTCGAACTGACCCGCAAGATCGCCTCGTCACTGCCGGTCCGCGGCCTGCTGAACATCCAGTACATCGTCGAGGGTGGCCGCGTGTGGTGCCTCGAGGTCAACCCGCGCGCCAGCCGGACGGTGCCGTTCGTTTCCAAGGCGCAAGGCCAGGCGTTCGCGAAGATCGCCGCCAAGGTGATGACCGGCAAAACGCTGTCGGAACTAGGCATCGTCGAACCGACGCCGCCCAAGCATATCAGCGTGAAGGAAGTCGTTTTCCCGTTCACGAAATTCCCCGGCGTGGACGTGATCCTCGGCCCCGAGATGCGCTCCA
>DASUSA010000047.1:0-6924 GCA_036375335.1 Candidatus Limnocylindria bacterium | reverse complement strand
GTCGGACCATCCACGATGCACGGTGCTGCTCCCCGGTTCCCGATAGCGAAGCCACGAGTGATCCATCCTCCGGCACCCTGGCCGCCGGTGAACATGCCGACGACGTCTCCGGTCGCGCAGCTCGCCACGCCGGTGGGCCGCGGGGTTGGCGTGGTTGTCGGCATCGGGGCTGCGAACGCGGACGCGGATATCCACGGGACCGGCGCCGAGCTCGAGCTCGGTCCGGCGACTCCTGTTGACAGGGTCGAGCCGCACCCGGTCAGCAGGACGGCCACCAGGACCCAGATCCGCACACACGCAGGTTCGTTCGCGCCGACCTGCGCGGCGCCTGACTCAGCGCCACTAAGTCGTACGCGGCCGCTATGACTTCCCTAGTAGGTGGGCATCGGGGCGGCGGTGGCTTGCGCCGGGGCGAGGGTGCCATAGACCGTCGCTCCGGGAGAACCGGGCTGGCTGGAGCCACACGCGGCGAGGAACAGGGCGACGAGGGTGAGCGCGGCGAGCGTCGTTCGCATCATCGCCTCCTTCTCTATCGGTACGAATGAGCGCGCGCCAGCGATGCCCCGGGCAAGGGCACGCTCGCCCGCTAGCCTTTCGCGCGATGGATCGCCTCGCGCTTCTCGCCGATCCGGCCGTCCGCTCCGCGTTCGGGAACGAGCTCGGCCGCGCGATCGAGTACCACGCGTCGATCGCCTCAACGCAGGACCGCGCTCGTGAGCTCGCCCGCAACGGCGCGCGCACGACCATGGTCGTCGCGGATCAGCAGACCGCGGGACACGGGCGCGGTGAGAAGTCATGGCTCTCCGAGCCGGGCGCGTCGCTCCTTGCGTCGTGGACGTTCCGGCCGGCGCCCGCGGAGCCGGGCGTGTTCACGGTCCTCGCGGGCGTCGCCGTGACGAAGGCCCTGCGCACGTTCGGCGTCGCCGATCTCGGCCTGAAGTGGCCGAACGATGTGTGGCTCACCAATGGGAAGATCGCCGGCGTGCTGGCGCACGGCGCGAGCGACCACCTCGTGATCGGCATCGGGGTGAACGTGTCGCAGCGCGACCTCCCGCGCGCCATCGCCGACACCGCGACGACGCTCGCGCGCGCCGGCCACGACCTCGACCGGCTCGCCGTCCTCGCGCGAATCAGCCGGGAGCTCGACGCCGCGGCGGATCCGGCGAACCGCGACGCCCTGCTCGCCGAGTGGCGCAAACGCTCGATCACGTTGCGCCGCGAGGTGGAGGTGAGCGACGCGGGCACGACGCCGTTCCGCGGCACCGCGATCGAGCTCGCCGACGACGGCGCGCTCGTGGTCGAAACCCCGTATGGTCAGCAGCGGGTCATCGCGGGAGAAGTGAGGGTTCTGGGATGAGCGGGAAGTTCCCGTTCGCCATCATCATCGATGGCACGACGGTGTTGCCGCACGAGACGCGGCGCGAGCTCGACATGCGCACGTTGCCGCTGCATGTGAGCTTCGGCGCGGAGTCGTACACCGCCAACGTCGATCTCACGTCCGACCAGTTCTATGAGAAGGTCAAGGACCCGAAGGCGAAGCCGACGACCTCGCAGCCCTCGATCGGCGAGTGCCGCGACGTGTACGAGCAGGCTGTGCGCGACGGGTACACCGACATGCTCGTGCTCACCGTCGCGACGGAGTTCTCCGGCACGTTCTCGGTGGCGACGACGACGGCGCAGCAGATCATCGACACGAACATCATCGTCGTGGATTCGCGCTCGACCGCCTGCAGCATCGGGCTCATCGCGACCGCGTGCGCGAAGGCGCGGCGCGCCGGCCGCACGCTCGAGCAGACCGCGCAGCTCGCCCGCGACCTGGCACCGAAGACCCACCTCCTCGCACTGATCGACACACTCGATTTCCTCCGCCGGTCGGGCCGGATCTCCGGCGCGGCCGCGGCGTTCGGGTCGCTCCTCTCGCTGAAGGTGATCCTCGACCTCGCTGAGGGGAGGGCCGACGCGGTCGAGAAGGTCCGGACGCGCGAGCGCGGAATGTCTACGCTCCAGAGCCTCATCGAGGCCCGCACGCCGCCGGGCGGCCGGATCCACGCGGCGATCCTCCACGCGAACGCGCCCGACCGGGCGCGGGTGCTCGGAGAGTGGGTCCAGGAGCGCTATCACTGCGTCGAGTACTGGGTCGACGAGGCCGGTTCGGTACTTGCGTCCCATGCCGGGCCGGGAGCGGTGGCGCTTGGCTGGTACCAAGAGGAACATGGTGCGCAATGAGGCTTCGGATGCCGTTCGGGCGCCAGCGCAAGGAGTTCCCGTCGCACCTCTGGACGCAGTGTCCGTCGTGCGGCGAGATGCTCTTCAACAAGCAGCTCACCCGGAATCACAACGTCTGCTCGAACTGCGAGCACCACTTCCGGCTTGGCGCGCGCGAGCGCATCGAGCTCCTGGTCGATAGAGGCAGCTTCACCGAGCACGACACCGACCTGGTCAGCGGCGACCCGCTCGGGTTCAGCGACCAGAAGCCGTACCTGCAGCGGATCGAGCAGTCCCAGGTGAAGACCGGTGAGAAGGACGCGGCGATCTGCGGCAGCGCGAAGATCGATGAGAACGCGATCGAACTTGCGGTCATGGATTTCGACTTCATGGGCGGCTCGATGGGCAGCGTGGTGGGGGAGAAGCTCACCCGCGCCTCGGAGCGCGCGCTCGCGAACCGCACGCCGCTCCTCATCGTGTCCGCCTCTGGCGGCGCGCGGATGCAGGAGGGCACGCTCTCGCTCATGCAGATGGCGAAGATCCTCGGCGCGCTCCATCGCCTCGACGAGGCTGGCCTCCCGTACTTCAGCCTCCTCACCGATCCGACGACCGGCGGCGTGCTCGCGTCGTTCGCCTCGCTCGGCGACATCATCTTCGCCGAGCCGAACGCGCTCATCGGATTCAGCGGTGCGCGCGTGACGAGCGAGACGATCGGCGAGAAGCTCCCGAAGGGCTTCCAGCGCGCGGAGTTCGTCCTCGAGCACGGGTTCGTCGACCAGGTCGTGCCGCGCGCGCAGCTGCGCGACCGCATCGCGTTCTTCCTGAACTCGTTCCGGCCGAGCGCCCGCGATCTCCGGTGGAGTCTCTAGTGGACGTCGTCGACCGGCTCCTCGGGACGAAGAAGGCCGTCGACGGGAACGGCCACTTGCCCGAGGACGCCGGGCTCATCACCGACGCCGCGCAGCTCACGACCCAGCGCACGCCGTGGCAGTCGGTGCAGCTCGCACGCGAGCTGAAGCGGCCGCACTCGATCGAGGTCATCGACGGCCTGTTCGAGAAGTTCCAGGAACTTCACGGCGACCGCGGGTACCGCGATGATCCGGCGGTGGTGGGTGGGATCGCCGAGCTCGATGGCGTCGGACCGCTCGTCGTCGTCGCCCAGCAACGCGGCGCCACCACTGAGGAGAACATCGCCCGGAGCTTCGGGATGCCGTACCCGGAGGGCTACCGCAAGGCGATGCGCCTGTACCGGATGGCCGAGAAGTTCCACCTGCCGCTCGTCACCTTGGTGGATACGCCCGGCGCGTATCCCGGTCCCGAGGCCGAGGAGCGCGGGCAGGCCGAGGCGATCGCGAAGTCGATCCTCATGATGACCGGCCTCCAGACGCCGATCGTCGCGATCATCATCGGCGAGGGCGGCTCCGGCGGCGCGCTTGCGCTCGCGGTCGGCGACGTGGTGCTCGCCCTGCAGAACGCGATCTACTCAGTCATCTCACCTGAGGGAGCAGCCGCGATCCTTTGGCGGAGCGCGACGGAGGCGGAGAAGGCTGCGAACGCGCTGAAGCTCGCCGCGAGTGACCTCCTGAAGCTCGGCGTCGTCGACGGCCTCATTCCCGAGCCGGCGGGCGGCGCGCACACCGACCCGCAGGCGACGATCACCGCGATCAAGTCCGCGCTCATCGTGCAGCTCGACCGACTCGGTCGCGTACCGATCGCCGACCTTCTCTCCGCACGCTACGAGCGCTACCGGCACATCGGCATGATCATCGAGCCGGTGCCCGGAGCCGCGCCGGTCCAGAAGAGTGAGCCGTTCTGGAAGCGGATGATGCGGCCGACATGAGCGACGACAACGACGAGGTCCTCGCGCTGCTCGACGATCTGCTCCGCCTCGCCGAAGGGTCGGGCGCGACTGCGATCGAGGTCGAGGCCGACGGGATGGCCGCGGCGATCGTGCGCGTCCCATCCGCCACGCCCGCGCTCGCATCCGCCGAAGGGCGTGCCGCGCCCTCCGCGCCAAAACTCCCCGAGCCATCGCGCGTGCACTCATCCGGCGTCGGGATCTTCAGCGCATCGAAGGACTGGAGCGCCGGCGACGCGGTGAAGAAAGGGACCGTGCTCGGCGCGGTGCAGTCGCTCGGCGCGATGACCGACGTGGTCGCCCCGATCGACGGCGTGTTGCGCGACGTGCTTGTGGCGGGCGGCGCGCCGGTGGAGTACGGGCAGGCACTCTTCGCGATCGAGAAGCGATAAACCTCAATCGCGAACGCGCGGCCGAATCAGCGCTTCGGCGCCGGACACTCGCGCCTCCGCTACCGGTCCGTTCCTAGACTGCCGCCGTGCCGTCAAAGACCGCGTGGCTCTTCCCCGGCCAGGGCTCGCAGAGCGTCGGGATGGGCAAAGCGCTCGCCGAGTCGTTCGCCGACGCGGCCTCCGCCTACGACGAGGCGAACGACGCACTCGACTTGGATCTGCGCGCGCTCTGTTGGGATGGACCGGCGTTGGAGCTCGAGCGCACGGCGAATGCGCAGCCGGCGATCCTTGCAACGTCGATCGCCGCGCTGCGGGCCGCGCAAGCGGAGGGACTGATCCCCGACGGTCCGATCTTGCTCGGGCATTCACTTGGCGAGTTCACGGCACTTGTCGCCGGCGGCGCTATCGGGTTCGGTGACGCGCTCCGCCTCGTGCGCAAGCGCGGCGAGCTCATGCAGGCAGCAGATGCGTCGGGCGGCATGGCCGCAGTCCTTGGACTCGATGCCGCCGCCGTCGCGAGGGCGATCGACGGCACCGGCATCGTCGTCGCGAATGACAACGCTCCGGGGCAGGTCGTCATCACCGGACCGCTGGCCGCGCTGCCGGCGGCGACCGAGAAGCTCAAGGCCGCGGGCGCGAAACGGGTCATTCCATTGAAGGTGTCGGGGGCGTTCCACTCGCCCGCGATGCGAGCGGTCGCTCCGCAGCTGGCCGAGGCGATCCGGGCCACTCCGTTCCATCGGCTCAAGTACCCGGTGATCGCAAATGTGGATGCGCAGGTGCACACGAATTCGAGCGATTTCGTGACATTGCTCGAAAAACAGGTCCACTCTCCCGTACAGTGGGTCGCCTCAGTACGGCGCGCCGCTGGGGAGGGCGCGACGACGTTCATCGAGTTCGGCGCGGGCAACGTGCTCACCGGTCTCGTGAGGCGGATCCTCCCCGACGCTCGGACCGCAAACGTGTCGGACCCCGAAACGCTGAAGGAGGCACTCGATCTCGTTCGACAAGATCCTCATCGCGAACCGGGGTGAGATCGCGCTGCGCGTCATCCGCGCGTGCCGCGAGCTCGGGATCCAGAGCGTCGTCGTGTACAGCGAGGCGGACGTGCACAGCCTCCCGGTCCACTCCGCCGACGAGGCCATCTGCATCGGCCCGGCGAACTCGCGCGACTCCTATCTGAACATCCCCGCGATCATCTCGGCCGCCCTCATCAGTGGCGCGCAGGCGATCCACCCGGGCTATGGGTTCCTCTCCGAGAACGCGGACTTCTCTGAGGTCTGCAAGGAGCACGGCCTCGTGTTCATCGGACCGCCGCCGGAAGTGCTCGCGCGGTTCCACGACAAGTCCGCGACGCGCGCGGCGATGAAGCGCGCCGGCTTGCCGGTGATCCCCGGCTCGGATGGACCGGTGAAGACCTCATCCGAGGCCCTGCGCGTCGCCGAAGAGATCGGCTACCCGGTCATGCTGAAGGCTCGCTCCGGCGGCGGCGGCCGCGGGATGCGCAAGGCCGAGGCGGCCCGCGACCTCCAGCGGCTCTGGGAGCAGGCCCGCAGCGAGGCGAAGGCGAGCTTCGGCGACGACGGCCTCTACCTCGAGCGCAACCTCGAGGGCGTGCGGCATGTCGAGGCGCAGATCCTGGTCGACGACCGCGGCGAGGCGATCTTCGTCGGCGAGCGCGAGTGCTCCATCCAACGACGGAACCAGAAGATGCTCGAAGAGGCGCCCTCCATCTCGATCAACGAGGAGCTCCGCCGCCGGATCAAGACCTACTCGGTCGACGCGGCGAAGCGTTTCGGCTACCGCGGTGTCGGCACGTTCGAGTTCCTCATCGATGCCGCCGGCAATCCGTATTTCATCGAGGTGAACGCGCGCATCCAGGTGGAGCACACCGTCACCGAGGCCGTGACCGGCATCGACCTCGTGAAGGAGCAGATCGCGCTCGCTGCGGGCGAGCCGCTCAGCTTCTCCGAGGAGCAGATCTACGTGAACGGCCACGCGATCGAGTGCCGGATCAACGCGGAGGACCCGCTCACGTTCGCACCCTCGACCGGCGTGCTCACGACGTGGCTCCCGCCGGCCGGACCGGGCATCCGGCTCGACACGCATTGTTTCCAGGGCTACGAGGTCCCGCCGTTCTACGACTCGCTGCTCGCGAAGGTCATCGCGTGGGGGAGGGACCGCACCGAGGCCGTCGCGCGGATGCAGCGGGCGCTCGACGAGTTCACCGTCGTCGGCGTGACGACGAACATCGACGCGCACAAGAAGATCCTCGCGAGCGAGCTGTTCAAGTCCGGCCAGGTGACGACGCACCTCATCGACACGGTCGGCATCGAAGCGCTCACCGCTTGAGCGTCGCCCTCGACCGGAAGGGCATCGAGGCCCTGATCCCGCATCGCGATCCGTTCCTGCTCATCGATCGCGTCACCGAGCTGGAGCCGCTTGTCCGCGCGGTCGCGGAGCACGACT
>DASUSA010000046.1:0-4241 GCA_036375335.1 Candidatus Limnocylindria bacterium | reverse complement strand
TCGCCGAGCGCGCCCTGATCGAGGGTGCGACCGGCAACGCGCCGACCGCGTACCTGGACAGCGTCGGGCTCGTGAACGAGCGCAGCGTCATCGCCCACGGGGTGAATCTCGATGAGCGGGAGATCGCGATCCTCGCCGATCGCGGTGCCGCCATCACGCACTGCCCGTCGTCGAACCTGAAGCTGGGCAGCGGCATCGCGGATGTCCGCGCCCTCCGCGATCGCGGCATCACGGTCGGCATCGGCGCCGACGGCGCCGCATGCAACAACCGGCTCGACGGCTTCGACGAGCTGCGCTTGGCCGCGCTGCTGGCCGCGTCGCTCCATGGCCCCGGGGCGCTCACGGCGTGGGACATCCTCGCGATGGGCACCCGCGACGGCGCGCGCGCCCTGCGGATGGATGACCAGATCGGGACCCTCGAGCTCGGGAAGAAGGCCGACCTCATCGTGCTCGATCCGTCGAGACTCTCGGGGCCGGCGGGCGATCCGGCGACGCGGATCGTGTACGGCGGCGGGTCGCGCGCGGTGCGGGACGTGATCATCGACGGGAGGGTCGTCGTCCGGAACTTCGAGGCGGTCGCGTTCGATGCCGCCGAGGTGCGGGCTCACGCCGCCGAGGCGCTGCCCGCGCTCGCGAAGCGCGCCGGCATCTGAGCCGCCGGCGTGGACGAGGTGATCGTCGCGACGGTCGATAGCGAGCCGATCGCCGAGCTCATTGCCGGCCGGCTGCGCGCCGAGGGGGTCCCGGCGCGCGTCCGGTTCGACTCGCAGGCCGGCATTCCCCGCCAGATCGCACCAGCCGGCCTCGGGTTCGGCCCAGGTGCCTTCCGGGTCGCGGTGTTCGAGCACGATGCCGGCCGCGCACGCGACATCCTGGCCGACGCGGAGCCACAGCCCTACCGATCGCGACCGGTGCTCCGCGCGATCGCGACGATCCTGGTGATCCTCGCGCTGCTCTCATTCATCCCGGGGGTCGTGCAGGCCGTCGCGCTGCTCTTCGGTCTCGAGCGGTAGGCCCGCCTCCACCCAGGCCTTGAACCCGCCGATCAGATCGGTCGTGTTCGGGTACCCGAGCTCCTGCAACCGGACCGCCGCAAGGCTCGACGAATAGCCCTCCTGACAGAAAAGGATCAGCCGGTCTTCCTTGCCCGCGAGCGCCGGCTCCTGGGCCCCTGAGACCGGGTCGACGCGCCACTCGAGGACGTTGAGCGGCGCGTGCACCGCGCCGCGGATGCGGCCGTCACGCGCGCGCAGATCGTTCGCGCGCACGTCCACGAGTGTCCACCCCTCGCGCACTCGCGCTGCTGCCTGCGCCGGGGTCAGCCGTTCGAGCCGCGCCTGCGCTGCGGCGAGCAGATCATTGATGTTGCGCCGAGACACGCTCCTATAGTCCCTCACCAGTGAATGTCGATATCGCGCGCACTCTCGATGACGCGCTGGCCTTGATCGCCGAGCGGCCCGGCGCGGAGGTCATCAACGGCGGCACCGACCTGATGGTCGAGATCAACTTCGGACGAAAGCGGCCCGGAGCGATCGTCGCGATCGACCGGATCGCGGAGCTGCGCCGGCTGTCGGTGGACGGGTACGTGACCATGGGCGCAGGCGTGACCTTCACGACGATGCTCGAGCGCGACTGCGGGTCGGTCGCTCTGCGCGAGGCCGCGCGCACGGTCGGATCTCCGCAGATCCGTAACGCGGCGACCATCGGTGGCAACGTCGCCACGTCGTCGCCGGCGGGCGATGCGCTGCCGGTCCTGATGGCCCTGGACGCGTATGTCGAGCTTCGCTCGAAGGACGACCGGCGCAGCGTGCGGTTCACCGAGTTCATGACCGGGCCGAAGAAGAACGTCCGGGCCGGGAACGAGCTCGTCACGCGGATCGGCTGGGAGCAGGCGGGCCCGGCCCAGGTGTTCATGAAGGTCGGCACGCGCAACGCGATGGTCATCGCCGTCGCCGGCCTGGCCCTCGTCGCCGACCGCGCGCGCAAACGCGTGGGCATCGGCCTCGGCTCATGCGGCCCGACGATCCTGCGAGCTCCGGGGGCGGCGTCCTTCGCCGAGGGTCTCTTCGACGAGGCGAGCTGGCGCCCGTTCGTGCCCAGCGATTCGGCGTGCGCGGAGTTCGGCGCCAAGGTGGCCGCGGCCGCCAGGCCGATCGACGACGTGCGCGGTACGGCCGCCTATCGTCGCCACGTCCTCGCGGTCATGGGCGCTCGGGCACTCGCGCGCGTCGCGCGGATCGCCTGATGCAGGTACGGCTCACGGTGAACGGCGCGACCCGCGCGGCCGAGGCCCGCGATGGCGAATCGCTCCTGTCATTCCTGCGCGAGGAGCTTGAGCTCCCGGGCAGCAAGAACGCGTGCGAGCAAGGCGAGTGCGGCTCGTGCTCAGTGATGCTCGACGGCGCGCTCGTGTGCAGCTGTCTCGTGCTCGCGGCCGCGTGCGCCGACAAGAACGTCCAGACGGTCGAGGCGCTGTCGGCGGGCGGCGAGCTCCACCCGCTGCAGCAGGCGTTCCTCAAAGCCGGCGCGGTGCAGTGCGGCTTCTGCACGCCCGGACTGATCGTCGCCGCGAACGCGCTGCTCCAGCGCAACCCCGAGCCGAGCGATGCCGAGATCCGCGAGGCCCTCTCGGGGAACATCTGCCGTTGCACGGGCTACGGCAAGATCCTCGAGGCGGTGCATGCCGTCGCGAAGGGCGCGAGCGCATGACGCTCACCGGCCAGCGCGTGCGAGGGGTGGTCGGCGAGTCGGTCGAGCGGCCCGACGGCCCACCGAAGGTGAAGGGGGAGTTCGAGTACGCGAGCGATCTCTGGGTGCCGGGCATGCTGCACGGCGCGACGCTCCGCAGCCCGCATCCCCACGCCCGGATCGTGTCGATCGACACCGCGAAGGCCCGCTCGCTGCCAGGCGTCCGGGCCGTGCGCACGAACGCCGATCTGCCGAATTCCGAGCGCTACGGCCTGATGAAGAGCGATCAGCACCCGCTCGCGCGGAAGAAGGTGCGGTTCCTCGGCGATCCGGTGGCCATCGTCGCCGCCGACGACGCGCAAACGGCTCGCGACGCGCTGCAACTCATCACCGTGACGTACGAGCCACTCGCGCCGATCACCGATCCGATCGCCGCACTGCAACCGGACGCCCAGCCGATCCACGACAAGGGCAACGTCATCGATGCCGTTCATCTTGTCCACGGCGATCCATCTGCCCGAGCGGAGGTCGAGGTCTCAGGCGAATATGAAGTGGGGATGCAGGATCAGGCCGCGCTCGGGCCCGAGGCCGGCCTGGCCATCCCCGACGACGATGGCGGCGTGACCCTGCACATCGCGACCCAGTGGCTGCACGAGGACGTGCGGCAAATCGCGCCGTGCATCGGGCTCCCCGAGGAGAAGGTGCGTCTCGTCATGTCGGGCGTCGGCGGTGCGTTCGGCGCGCGCGAGGACGTCACCCTGCAGATCCACCTCTGCCTGCTCGCGCTTGCGACGAAGCGCCCCGTCCGGATGACCTACGGCCGCGAGGAGTCGTTCTACGGCCATGTGCACCGCCACCCGGCGCGGCTCTTCTACCGGCACGGCGCCACGAAGGACGGGACGCTGGTGTTCGTGCGCGCCACGATCGTGCTTGACGGCGGCGGCTATGCCTCGTCGAGCCCCGCGGTCATCGCGAACGCCGCGTGCTTCGCGGCCGGCCCGTACCGCGTGCCGAACGCGGACGTCTGGAGCGTCGGCGCGTACACGAACAACCCGCCGACCGGAGCGATGCGCGGCTTCGGCGCGGTGCAGACCTGCTTCGCGTACGAGGCCCAGATGGACAAGCTCGCGGCGAACCTCGGGATGGATCCGATCGTGCTGCGGATGCGGAACGCGCTCGCCGATGGCGACGAGATCATCACCAGCCAGCCCGTGGTCGGATCCGAGCCCGTCAGCGAGGTCATCCGGCGGGCGAACGCGCTCGGGCTGCCCCCCGAACACCGCGCCTCGGCCATCGAGCTCCCCGGCGGCGCGGGCAACCTCACCTTGGGCGAGGGCGTGGTCCGCGGGGTGGGTTTCGCGGCCGGCTTCAAGAATGTCTGCTACTCGCATGGGTTCGACGACTCTTGCGACGCGCGGGTGCGGCTCGAGCACGACGCGGACGGTCCGGTCGCGCACGTGCACACGGCCGCCGCAGAGGTGGGGCAGGGGGTGGTCACGATCCAGCTCCAGATCGCCCGCACTGAGCTCGGGATCGAGCGCGTGATCGTGGAC
>DASUSA010000045.1:0-2131 GCA_036375335.1 Candidatus Limnocylindria bacterium | reverse complement strand
GAAGGCGGCAAGACCGTCGGCGCGGGTGTCTGCACGAAGGTCATCGAGTAAATGGCGAAGCAGCGGATCCGGATCCGGCTCAAGGCCTACGACCACAAGCTCATCGACCAGTCCGCGGCGCAGATCGTCGAGACGGCGCAGCGGACCGGGTCGACCGTGACCGGGCCGGTCCCGCTGCCCACGCGCATCGAGAAGTTCACCGTCATCCGCAGCCCGTTCATCTACAAGGACTCGCGCGATCAGTTCGAGATCCGGACCCACAAGCGGCTGATCGACATCAACGATCCGTCGCAGAAGACCGTCGACGCGCTCATGAAGCTCAACCTTCCGGCGGGCGTCGACATCGAGATCAAGCTCTAGGCACGGGTAGGACGAGGAAATGACCGACGAAACGAAAGCCGAACCGACGACCGAGGCGCCGCGGGGCGACGAGACGCCGCGCGGCGAGCAGGCGCCCGACATCGGGAAGCCGCTCATGCTCGGCCGCAAGCTCGGGATGCTCCAGCACTTTCGTCCCGACGGGTCGGCCGTGGCCGCCACGGTCATCGCCGCCGAGCCGAACATCGTCACCGCGGTCCGGACGAAGGAACGCGACGGGTACACCGGGCTGCAGCTCGGCTACGGGACCGTCGACAAGAAGAAGCTCACCAAGGCGCGGATCGGCCACCTCAAGGAGTCGGGCGCGACGGTGCAGCATCTCCGCGAGGTCCGGCTCGACTCGGTCGATGGCTTCAAGACCGGGCAGGCGATCGGGGTCGAGCGGTTCCAGCCCGGCGACAAGGTCGACGTGGTCGGCACCTCGAAGGGCAAGGGCTTCCAGGGCCCGGTCCACTTGCATCACTTCTCGCGCGGCCCGAAGTCGCACGGCTCCGACCACCTGCGCCGTCAGGGCTCGGTCGGCTCCGGCACGACGCCCGGCCGGGTGTGGAAGGGCCTCCGGATGGCCGCGCACCAGGGCGCGAACCGCGTCACCGTGAAGAACCTCGAGATCCTGCGCGCCGACGCCGACCGATCGCTCCTTGTGATCGCGGGCGCGGTGCCGGGCGCGCGCAACGGCATCGTCGTGGTGAGGAAAGCCTGATGGCTGGCAAGAAGACGACGGCGAAGAAGACGGTCGCCGCCAAGCCGGAGGCGAAGAAGACCGTGGCCGCGAAGCCGGCTGCGAAGAAGGTCGCTCCGAAAGTAGCCGCCAAGCCGGTCAAGAAGAAGGCGGTCGCGCGTCCGGTCACCCGCGCGGTCGCCCCGCGCCCGCAGCCGCGGGTCGAGGCGCCGAAGCAAAAGCCCCGCGAGAAGATCGAATCGCGGCCGCTCCCGACCGCGCCCGAGGGCTTCGCGCCCGTGGTCACGGGCAACGGCGATCCGTTCGGCTCGGTCGAACTGCCCGAGTCGCTCGCGAAGTCCAAGCGGCGAACCGGCGTGCTGTTCCAGGCGTTCCAGGCCGCGCGCGCGAACGCGCGGCTCGGCACCGCCGCGACGAAAAACCGCGCCCGGGTCGCCGGCGGCGGCGCGAAGCCCTGGCGCCAGAAGGGCACCGGCCGCGCCCGTCAGGGCTCGACCCGCGCGCCGCACTGGCGTCACGGCGGCGTCGTGTTCGGCCCGAACGGCCGCACCTACTGGCAGCGGATCCCCGAGCGCATGCGCAAGGCCGCGTTCGGCCAAGCCTTCGCCGCCCGCGCGGCAGAGGGTCGGGTCATCGTCTTCGATCAGATCGACGGGCTCTCCGAGCGCCCGCGCTCGGCCGAGCTCTACGACTGGCTCGCGCGCATCGGCGACACCGGCAAGACGCTCATCGTTCACGCCGAGACGAACGAGAGCCACGGCCGCGCGATCGCGAACCTCGCTGACGTCGAGCTCCGCTCGGTCGGATCCCTCCGGCTCGTCGACGTGCTCGGCGCGGAGACGGTGCTGGTCGCTCGTCCGGCCCTCGCGCTCCTCGCGGCTCGCGCGGACGTCTCCGCCGTGAAGAAGGGGGTGTCGGCATGAGAGGCGATCTCGTCCTGGTCCGCCCGATCATCACCGAGAAATCGATGGGCGGCACGAACTCGGGCCGCTACACCTTCGCGGTCGCGAAGGCCGCGACGAAGCAGGAGATCGCGCAGGCGGTCGCCGAATCGTTCAAGGTCGATGTCGT
>DASUSA010000044.1:0-2549 GCA_036375335.1 Candidatus Limnocylindria bacterium | reverse complement strand
GGCCGCGGGATACCGGACATTCCACTGCACCGGGTCGAGGAAGACGACGGTCCGACCGGTCGGTGGACCGTACAGCCAGAAGGTGACGCTCGTCGGGGTGGCCTGCGCGCGGATCGTGATCGCGCCGGCGGTGTCGTTCGTCCACTGGAGGTCTACGAATGGCGCGAACACCGCGGCGTCGAGACCGAGCGGGTATCGCTCGATGTAGTAATCGTGCGGATGCCGTTCGTCGAGGCGGAGTCCGGCGCGCGCGACCGCGTTGAACAGCGTCGTCGACACCTGACACAGGCCGCCGCCGATCGCGCTGCTCGAGATGCCACCGATGATCGCGCCCGCAGAGAGATAGCCCGTCCGTGGCGAGACCTCTCCGATCCGGTCCCAGAATGAGAACGACGCGCCCGCCGCGATGACCATGCCGTCGAAGCGCCGCGCGGCCAAGCCGATATTCGTCGCACGCTCGAAGTTCTCAGGGAAGTAGGTCGTGAATCCGCCGAGGAGGTCGGTCGAGGCGGCGATCGTCGCCGCGTCCTTCGTCGCCAGCCCGGGCTCGACGATCGCCGCCGGTACGTTCAGGATCCGTTCGCCGTCTGACGGCGCGAGGACGGCGGCCGCGAGGGCCGCTCGTGCGAGCACCCGATCCACCGACACGCCGTCGCGTCCGGGGGTCACGACAAGTCGCTCGCGACCGGGTACGAGCACGGCGCTGCGCGCCGGCCCATCGAGCCGCGGGGCGATCTCATCGACCAGCACCGCGACGGCGGAGTCGTCCACGATCGCGATCAGCCGATCCGGCCCACCGGTCGACCGGACGATCCGCACGAGCTCCGCGATCCGTGATGCCGGGATGACGAGCGATTCGCTGCCCGCGGTGACGCGCAGCGGTGCGAAGGCGTCGAGCGCCTCCTCGCGCGCCGCGGCGATCTGCTCCTCGCCGAGCGCCGGCACAATGCTCGCGATGTGGAGCGCGACCGTGGTATCCGTCCCGCGCTGAAGAGCGAGATCGGCTTCGAGGCGCATTCGGTCGACCGCAACACCCATCTCGGGCTCCCGCACGGTCACGCCAGCCGCGCCGATCGTGATATCCCCATCCACCGCGGGACGGCCCGTAGCGTCGACGATCCGGTCAATGAACGCGCCCAGGCGATCGTCGACCGACCGGCGCGGCCAACCGAGATCGACGCCTCCGGTTGCGGCCGACAGGATCGAACGAGCTCGGACCAGCGGGTCCCCCGACCGCCCGACCGCCAGCGCATTCGCGACCGCACGATCGACGTCGAGGCTCACGCCGAGCTCAGCGTTCGTCGACTGCCACTCGGTGCCGGCGCCGGCTACGACGAATGGCGCGGCACCGAACACCGCCGCCTGGGTCTGCAGGCGATCGCGCGCCGTCGCGAGCGACAGCCCGCCGATGTCGATCCCGGCCGCACGCACGCCGGGAACGATGTGGTCACCGGCGGACGCTCCGGCCCAGGCCAGACCGGCGGCCGCGGCGAGGATGAGTCCGACGATCGCGATGCGCCGCATCGATCTCATCGTGCGGCGCGTGGCGCTGGATGACGGCGGTCCAAGGTCGCGTTCTGAGTGAGCACTACGTCACGAGTCGGCCGGCGCTGCGGTCAGCGCGCCGGCTGCGTTGGGACTCCCGTCACGAGCGGGAGCTCGAGCGTGAAGGTGCTGCCGCTCGTGGAGCTCGCGCTCAAAGCGAGCCGCCCGCCCTGCCGCTCCGCGAACCGCTTGCTGAGGTGCAGTCCGAGGCCGGTCCCCGGGATGTCGCGGGTGGTCGATGCGCGGTAGAACGGCGTGAACAGGCGAGCCTGCTCCGCCACCGGCACACCTACGCCGTGGTCGGAGACCGAGACCCGCGCCGTCGCGCCGGACACCGCCACTGACACATCGATCGGCGCATTCGCCGGGCTGTACTTGCGAGCGTTGCCGAGCAGGTTGTCGAGGATCTCCGCTGTGCGCTCCGCGTCACCGCCTACTCGCACCGTCTCGGGCGACTTGAAGTCGATCGATCGCGCGGTGCCTTCCTCGTGCCGGGCGATGGCCTTGGTCACGACCGGGACGAGGTCGAACGTCGCGATCCGGACATCGAGACCGTTCGACACGAAGGTCCCGGCGTCCAGGAGCGCGGTGAGGAGCTTGTCCATGCGATCGACCTGCTCGATCGCCACGGTCATCGCCTCGCGCTCGCGGGCCTGGTCCCTGCCGATCTGGCGCTGTCCGAGCTGAAGCTGCCCGCGCATCACGGTCAACGGTTGGCGCAGCTCGTGGACCACGATGGCGAAGAGGTCGGACCTGGCGCCGGCGGCCGGCCGCGAGGCCGGAGCGGCGACCGGCCGGTCGAGCTCAGTCGCCGGCGCGTAGGCAGTGCGTGAGTTGGCGATGGTGGGGAGCACCACCAGGCTCTGCGTGCTCATCATCCTTCCTCCGACGGTGTGAACTCAAGTTGCTTCCGTGATCGGATCTCGCCGAAAGCAGTGCCTCTGGCAGGTCGCTCGGGCTCGAGAATCATCGCGCGCGACCGTACGCGGCTGCGACTGCCGAAG
>DASUSA010000043.1:0-4430 GCA_036375335.1 Candidatus Limnocylindria bacterium | reverse complement strand
GCCGGGACTGACCTGCAACGGCCAGACCCTGCTGCTCTGGGTCGCGGTCTTCGCGATCGGCTTCCTGGTCATCCCCGCGGTGTTCGCGCTCGCCCTGCGGCGGGGGCAGGCCGCCTAGGTCAGGACGCCTCCGGCATGAGCACGAGCGAGCGGAACAGCTTGTCCAGCTCTGCGGCCGGATCGAGCGAGATCCCGGTGTGGACCGCGGACGGCTGGATCATCGTGCTCGAGGGCGATGACAGTGAGTAGAACCGCTCGCCGGCGTCGAGGCGCGCGATCGGTCCGGCCCCGGGATCGCCGCCGGCGACGCGCTCGATCGCGGCAAGGTACGGGCGGACGGTCTCGGGGTCGAGTTCCGGCCAGAGGGCGTGGATGCGACCCGCGTCGAGCGCCGTGCGTGCGCCGAGGTACTTCAGTGGCCGCGAGAACACCACCACGCCGACGTTCAGCTGTTCGCCCCGCTCGACGCGCGGCACGAGCCGGAGGACCGCATAGGAGAACGGGCTACCGCCGCGCACGGGCGTTCTCCGCTTCCGTGACGAATGCGCGAGGCTCGGCGAGCCGGCGCTCGAGGAACGTCACGTAGGTCTGCACGTCCCCATCATCCAGCCATTCACGCGGGATGACATCAGCCACGCTGCGTAGCACCGCCGGAGTGACCCGGGGCGCGAGTCGGGCGTCGGCATCGACGATCGAACCGGCGAACGGCAGCAGCACGTGCTCCAAGATGCGCGGGAACGGCGTCCGCTCATCGCCGGGCGATCGGATCGGCGAGTGGTGGAAGTAGAGCGAGGCGCCGTGGTCGATGAGCCACAGGTCCCTGTGCCAGGTGAGCAGGTTCACGTTCCTGGCGGTCCGGTCCACGTTCGTGACCAGCGCGTCGAACCACACGATGTCCGCTGCAAGCGCCGGCCCGGGAGCCGGTCCGGCCACCGCGTTGAACGGCAGGGCGCCCGGGAGGAAGTCGACGCCCAGGTTCAGGCCACCGCTCCGGCCGAGGAGGTCGTGGATCTCCTGGTCGGGCTCCGCGTTCGCGAACCCGGGATCGAGCTCGACGAGCACGAGCTCCGGGATCCGCAGGCCGAGCGCGCGGCCGAGTTCGCCGGCGACGACCTCCGCGACGAGGGCCTTCGGCCCCTGGCCCGCGCCGCGGAACTTGACGACGTAGAGACCGTCGTCGCTCGCCTCGACGAGGCCTGGCAGCGATCCGCCCTCTCGGAGCGGCGTCACGTACCGGGTCGCCTCGACCATCCGCAGAGCCATCGGAGCGAGGGTAGATTGCGCGCGTGATGCTCGCGTGACGCGCCGGATCATCCCGTGCGGCGGTCGGGAGCTCTTTTACCCGCAGCTCGTCGACTACGTGCTCTCGTTCGCGCCGCGGCCGCGGCCGAAGGTGCTGTTCCTGCCCACGGCCTCCGGTGACTCGCCGGACTACCTGCTCACCTTCTATCAACAGCTTGCCGGCCGCGATCTGGTCCTCGACCACCTGTTGCTGTTCGATCGGACGGTCGACGACCTCGACGGCCTGATCCGCGACCAGGACGTGATCGTGGTCGGCGGCGGGAACACCGCGAACATGCTCGCGATCTGGCGGGTCCACGGCGTCGATCGCGCGCTCCGCGCGGCCTACGACGCGGGCACGGTCCTCACGGGATGGTCGGCCGGCTGCATCTGCTGGTTCGAGGGCGGGACGACCGACTCGTTCACGCCCGAGCTCGGCGCCTTACGCGATGGCCTGGGCTATCTCAAGGGGAGCGCGACTCCGCACTACGACAGCGAGGCCCGGCGGGCGATGGTCTACGCGCGCGAGATCGCCGCCGGGCTGCCCGCGGGCATCGCGCTCGACGACGGCGTGGCCGCGAGCTACGCGGACGAGCGCCTCGCGGAGGTCGTGAGCGGGCGCAGTGATGGCCGAGCGTTCCTGGTCGACGCCGCGGGTGAACACCCCCTGGGTGTGCGCATGCTGAGTTAGCCCGGTGGTCCTGACGTTTCGCGATCATCGCGCGCAGAACACATAGATCGACCGACGGGGGTCAGGCTTGACAAGACCGATGGATGAGCGCGACGGCAAGCCGAGCGGACTCATCGAGATTCGAAAGCTCGCGGCGGCCGACATGGCGTGGGCCGGTCCACGGAAGATCTTCGCCGAGTATGTGCTCGGCGTCTTGCTGCCGCTCGCTCTGGGCGTCCTCTCGCTACGCGCGGGGCTGGCCGCGGACGGGCCGTGGTGGCAGCTGCTGCTCGGCCTGGGGCTCCTTGGCATCGGCGCCAATTACGTGCCGTTGGCACTCCATGCGTTCGACCTGATCCGGCGTGACCGCGTGGAGATTGAAGGCCGGCCCGAGATCGCCCACGCGCGCCGCTACGGCACCCAGCAGGTCATGTTGATCGTGCCGTTCCTCGTATTCGTGATCGCGATCGCCCAGGGCCGCTCGCGCGGCTCTGCCTAGCGGTCCGGCTCCGTCCGGAGCGCGGTGTCGAGCGGCACGAGCCGGTGCTGCAGCGCGTAGATCGCGGCCTGGCGGCGGTCGGCCAAATGCAGCTTCGCGAGGACGCTCGCGACGTGGGTCTTCACGGTCTCTTCGGTGATGCCAAGTTCCAGGCCGATCTCCTTGTTCGCGCGGCCGCGGGCGATGAGCACGAGCACCTGACGCTCGCGGCCCGATAGCGGGTCCGCCGGTTCGCGATCGCGGCGCACCTCGTTCATCAGGCGCGCGGCGACCGATGGCGCGAGGCGACTCTCGCCGGCCGCGGCCGCGCGGACCGCTCCGACGACCTCCTCCACCCCCGCGGTCTTCAAGAGGTATGAGATCGCGCCGGCGCGGATCGCCGCGATGATCCGCTCGTCGTCTTGGTCCGACGTGAGCACGACGACGCGCGCGGATGGTCGCGCTGCGAGGATCCGAGGCAAGGCGGAGACGCCATCGAGGTCAGGCATCAGCAGGTCGAGAAGCACGACGTCCGGCGCCAGGCGCGTGGCCGCGTCGATCGCCGCCTGGCCGTCCGCGCACTCGCCGACGATCTCGAAGTCGCGCTCCTGCGCCAGGAGGAAGCGCAGTCCCTGTCGGACCAGCTTGTGGTCGTCGACGATAAGCACCCGGATCACGGGATCGTGGCCACCAGCCGAGTCCCCCGGCCGAGCTCACTCGTGATGACGAGCGATCCGCCGAGCTCGCGCAGCCGCTCGCGCATGACCCGGAGTCCAAGTCCATAGCCACTGTCTGCGGCTGACTGATCGAAGCCGCGGCCGTCATCGGCGACGACGAGCTCGGTGCGCCCGTCCTCCCGTCGCGCTAGTGCAAGCTCGATGCGCCGTGCGTCGGCGTGCCGGACGGCGTTGGCGATCCCTTCCTGCGCGATCCGCAGCACCGCGTGATCCGCGGGCGGGGTCACGTCGATCGGCTCGAGCTTCGCGTCGATCGTCACGCCGAGCCGCTCGCGATACGCGGCGCACAGATCGGTGAGGGCGGGCACGAGCCCGCGTTCGTCGAGCTGCGTGGGTCGCAGCTCGAGCAGGAGCGCACGCATCTCGCTCATCGTGCCATCGACCGTCCCTCGCATCGCGGCGATCTCGGACTGCACCGGCGAGTCTGCGGGCAGCGCGCGCGCGAGCCCGCCGGCGATGAGGCCGATCGAGAAGAGGTCTTGGGAAATGGAGTCGTGCAGCTCGCGCGCGATACGGGCCCGCTCCTCGCCGCGCGCACGTTCGTCGACGAGCCGGGCAGCGTCGCTCGTCATCTGCTGGATCCGCGTCGCCATGTCGTTGAAGCCTCGCTCGACCGCGCCGACCTCATCCGGCGTGCCGGGCACGACCCGGCGGGAGAGGTCACCGAGGGCGAAGTCGCCGGTCGCGTGAGCGAGGGTCCCCAGGCGCGTGACGACGGATCGCGAAGTCCAGACGCCGAAGGCCGCCCCGAGCGGGATGACGAGCGCGAGGAGCGCTGCACCAGCAACGAGCAGCGGGGCGATCGACGAGTCCGGCAGCGCGGCGAGCGCCGACAGCCAGGTCGGTCCGGCGCCCGTCGCGAAGCCCGGTTGGCCTGCCGGTGTCTGTGCGTAGGCCCAGCCGATCACGAGCTTCGCCAGCTTTGGCGGCGGCGCTTTTGCATCCCCTCCGACGCTCGGGCTTGCGGCCGGCACGGCGGCGGCCACGATGATCGGCACGAGCGCCCACGTGACGGCGCCATCGGCCGTGTCCGCGGTGCCCGAGTTCTCGCTGAGCTTCGTGATCGGGAGGAGCGCCGCTGTCGACCGTCCGGCGATGTAGCGGACGGGAAGCGAGCTCGCGCGGATCACGCCCTGAGCATCCAGGAGCACCGCGACCGTGGCGTGCACCGACTTTGGCGAGGTGTCGGCGTTCACGGGCAATGCGGCGATCTGCGGTACAGCGAGCCCGGCGCCGAGCGGCTGCGGCTCGGTGGCGTCCGCGG
>DASUSA010000042.1:0-6742 GCA_036375335.1 Candidatus Limnocylindria bacterium | reverse complement strand
GCTCCCCGTCGGCACCCTCCTTCCGGACCGGTCCCGGTACTGGGCCGTCACTCCGGGTGACCGCACGACCGTTCGCGGCATCGATCCCGCGACCGGCGTCGACCAGACGTCGTTCGTGCTCGACGGATTGTGGTCGGTGCCCGCGGCCTACGGGCCTGCGCCGAGCGGCCTCTCGGCCAACGGCAAGTGGATGGTGCTCGTCGCTCCGCCGTACACGACCGGCGTGACCATGGTCAACCGGTTCGCGGTGATCGACCTCGCGAAGGGAACGCTGGACCGGGTGGTCACTGCGGACGGCGACCTGGGATTTGATGCGGTGAGCGACGACGGCCGCAACCTCTACCTCGTGGAGCACCTCGTACCCGCGCCCCATTACGCGGTGCGCGTCGCGAGCTTCAACGGCGCCGGCCTGCAGGACGGCGTCCTCGGGCAGATTAAGACCGCCGAGCCCGAGGTCATGAACGGCCTGTATCACGCGTCCGTCGCCGTCGGGAGCGGCTGGTTCCTGAGTCTGTACTCGAACCCCGGTCGCGGCCCGTTCATCCACGCCCTGAACACGACCCAGCTCTACGCGCAGTGCATTCTCAACATGCCCGACGTGCCGGCCGCGCTCGGGCCAGCGTGGTCGATGCTCCTCGATCCGAAGCGCGACCGGCTCTACGCGGTGAACGGCGCCGCTGGGGTCGTCAGTGAGATCAACACCGCAGCGCTCGTCGTGCTGCGTTCGAACATCGAGCTCGCGCCGACGGCCGCGTCGCTCCCAGCAGCGCCGGTCCATCCCTCGGCGCTCTCAGCCGACGGCACACGGATCTACGCCGCGGCCGAGCATGGGGTGATCGTGATCTACACCGGCGACCTGTCCGTACGCGCCCGCTACCTGACCGACCGGCTCGTCGAGTCGGTCGCAGTCAGCGACGACGGTCAGCGCCTGTACGTGGTATCGGGCGGCACGATTACGAAGGTCGAGGCCGCGACCGGCAGAACGCTCGGCACGCTCAGCTCCGCACCCGGGGCGCTCGGCCTCCTCGCCGTCGGGAGCCGCTGAGCCCGCCGGAAGCAACCGAGCCTCCCCGGTGTTAGGGGAGGGATGGACACCGTCGCCTTCGTCGTTGCGCACGAGGCCTTTGAAGCCCACGTCATCGAGGCCGAGCAGTGCGAGCACGCGGGGTGGTCGGCGCGCCTCGTCGCGGCACACGTCATCGGGACCGATCGCCTGCTCACCGAGACGGCCGCGCGGATCCTCTTCGGCACGAAGCTCATGTACGGCAAGCCGGCGACGTACGACGCCGAGTTCCTCGGAAGCGACGCGTACCTACGAGCCATCGCCGACAGCATCGGCGACCAGTGCGCGCTCGTGGACGAGCTCCGCCGCAGCCGGGCAGCCCTGGTTGCGATCGTGTCACAGCTGAGCGTGAGCGATGGGGCGACCGCCGTTCCGGCGCGCATCGTCGACGGGCCGCGCGTCGTGGTGGACGGACCGGTCCCCTTCGCGATCCTCCTGCAGAGGCACGCGGATGTGCACATCCGGGCGCACGCGCTGGAAGTGGCCGAGCGGGCGTTCACCCGATCGGGCTAGTTCATCTGACGAATTGACCGGCCACAGACACTGAGTGGGATGTCTCCGCTGGATGGTGTGGTCGCGACCCCAAATGAAGGCGACCGGCGCGCGGATCTCGAGCAGCTGAAAGAGGGCGCCGCCCTCCTCGCGCAGCACGGGAACCGCGTCGCCGCGCTCGCCGTCCTGTGGGCCGCGGTGGCCATGGATCCGGTCGACCAGAGTGTCCATCGCCGCCTCGCGGCCGCGCTCGCGAGCGGTGGCGACCTCGAAGGCGCGGCCCACGAGTACGTGCGCTACGTGGAATTCCTCCTGCCGCGCGGCGAGCTCGAGCTTGCGACCGCCGAGCTGCATTACGCGGCACAGACCCTCGGTCGCGTTCAGAAGCTCACCGATGCGGTGGTTCGGGTCAAGGCGCAGCTTCCCGAGCTGCTCGAGCGCTCGCGCGAGCGGGTCGATCCGATCGCCGTACCGACCATCGAGCTCCACGACGAGATCCAGCCCGACGTCAACCCCTGGGCCGTGCCCGTCGACCAGAAGGTCGTTCAACTGCCGGTGGCCCACCAGACGCGCGTCGTTTTCTACACCTGCCTGCACGATGACGGCGAGGCCGCGTGGCTGCAGCTCGAAGGCGGCACCGACCTGGTCCTTCCGGACAAGGTGCGGCTGATGTTCCGCGACGAGATCCTCGAGACCCGCCGGTGCATCCCGATGCCTGCTGGCCGCAAGAGCCACGCTCGCCCGGATGGCGACAGCAAGGTCTGGGTCGTCCTGCGGGCACCGGAAGAGATGCTCCGCGCGATCGATCGCGACGAGGGCGATGGCTACCGCGTCGAGGCGCTCGTGAACGGCGAGTGGCTCGCCGTCGATCTCGAGGACACCGGCTGCCGCTTCGGCATGAAGCGTCGGGAGACTCGCTCGGCCTAGCGGCCGATCCGTCGAGTCGGGGTGGAGAGACTTGAACTCTCGACCTCTGAGTCCCGAACCCAGCGCGCTACCAAACTGCGCTACACCCCGCGCGGAGCACTCAGTCTAACCGACGCGACCTGGCGCGGTGCGCGACACTCCAGCGCGATGAGCGTCGACCAGATCGTTTTCACCCTCGCGGGCGCGGTCTCGATCGCCGGCGGCGTCACCGCGGCGGCCCATCGCGATCCGCGAACGGCAGGCGTGGCGCTCGCAGCCACGCTCCTCGCGCTCGCCGTCCTGTACGCCGGGCTCGCCGCGCCGGCGGTCGCGGCGGCGGTGATCGTGGTCGCCCTGTTCTCGACCTTGCCGTTCGTCGTGCACCTGACCGTGCCGGTATCGCGAGTCCACACCGAGGGCGGCCCGAGGGTGACCGGAGCGGCGCTTCTGCTGGGCGCGACGCTGCTCGGGCTTCTGGCCGCCGCCATCGTGCTCGGAGAGGTCCCCGTAAGCGTTTCGCTACGTTCCGGTGACGGCTACGACTTCGCCGCGATCGTCGATCTGCTGGCCGGCCGTGCAGCGGTCGCGGCGGGCGGATCGCTCGTCGTATTGATCGCCGCGCTGATCGCCGCTCGGGCTGCGCGACATGACCGGCCATCGTTGCGGTGACCACGGCGGCGTACCTGGCACTGGGCGCGGTCCTGTTCGCCGTCGGGGCGGTCGGCGCGGTGATCCGGACGTCGGCGGCGGGACGCGTTGTCGGCGTCGAGCTCATGGTCGCCGCCGCGACGCTCACGTTCGCCGCCTCGGGGGTCGGCTTCCGCGAGCTCGACGGTCAGATCGCCGCGCTCCTTGCGATCCTGGTCGCCGCGGCGCAGGCGATCGTCGGGTACGCGCTCGTCTCCGGCGTCCGGCGGCCCGAATGACGCTCGCGCTCGTTGTCGCGATCCCGCTCGCGAACGCGATCGCCGTCGCCGTGATCGGCGGCCGGCTCGGCCGTCGGACGCTCGGCATCGTGACCACCGTCGCGCTGCTCCTGTCGTTCGGCGCGGGCGCCTCGATGATCGCGACCCTGCGCGACCGCCCGACGATCGATGCGTTCATTGCGACCTGGCTCCCGCTCCCGGGCGCGGACCTGGCACTCACCCTCGACAGCGCGATGCTCGCGGTCGCGGTCGCGATCTCCGGCGTCTCGGCGGTCATCGCGCTGTACTCGATCGGCTACCTCGCGAGCGATCGCGGGCTGCAGCGGTACTTCTCCGCGTTCTCGCTCCTCGTCGCCGGGATGCTGCTGGTCACACTCGGCGCGAACCTCCTGCTCGTCATCGCCGGGTGGGAGATCGCCGGCGCGGCGGCCTACTTGCTGGTAGGCCATCACCGCGCGCACGCTGCGGCGGCGGCTGCTGCGTCGAAGCTGTTCGTCATCGATCGCCTCGGAGACGCGGCGCTCGTTGCGGGCACGCTGCTGCTTCTGAGCGAGTTCCACACCGTGGACCTCGCGCAGCTCAGCGGCGTCGCGCTCGAACACGGGAGCTCGGTCGGCGGCGCGCCGATCGTCGCGAGCGTCCTGCTGCTGATCGGCGCGCTCGCGAAGTCCGCGCAGGCGCCGCTCAACGGCTGGCTTCCCGATGCGACCGAAGCGACCACGCCGGTGTCCGCGCTCCTGCAGACGGTGGCTGTGACCGGCGGCGTCGTGCTGCTCATGCGGCTTCGCTCGGTCTTGGTGCCCGACGTGCTGCAGGCCGCCGCGATCGTCGGCGGCGTGACCGCGTTCGCGGCGGCGCTGGTCGCGATCGCGGAGCGCGACGTGCGCCGGGTCCTCGCCTGGTCGACGATCTCGCAGCTCGGGTTGATGTTCGTTGCCGCAGGCCTGGGCGCGCTGTTCGCCGCGCGCTTCCAGCTCATCGCGCACGCCGTCGTGAAGGCGGTGCTCGTGCTCGGTGCCGGCTCGGTGCGGCGCGCGACCGGCGACGAATCGGACCTCGCGCGCCGCGGCGGGGTCGGCTGGCGGATGCGCTGGACCGCGGGCGCCTTCGGCGTCGGCACACTGGCGCTCATCGGGATCCCGCCCACGGCCGGCTTCTTCGGCATCGCCGCGATCGTGAGCGCCGCGTTCTCGGAGAGCGACGCGCTCCTCACCGCGCTCGTGCTGCTGGCGGTGGCGGCCTCGGCGTTCGCCGGCGTGCGTCTCTTCGCCCTCATGTTCGCAGCGCCGCCGGCTGCGGTGCGCGCGACCGATATGCCACGCCGGCTGCAGGACGTGTCCCTGGTCCTGCTTGCGATCGGTTCCCTCGCATTCGGCGCGGTGGTGAGCGCCGGCCTGCTGCCGATCGGGAGTGGGCCCGCCGACGCAGCTCCGCTGTGGCTCCTCGGCGCGATCTTTGTCGTCGTCCTCGCCTCGTCGATCGCCGCGTGGCTCGGCTATCGCCACGGCCTGTCGCGGGCGGGCCGTATCGAGCGTGCGATGGGCTGGGCCGGTGGGGGCTTCGGCGTCGACGCGCTGTTCGACCGTGCGACCCTGATGTTCCGCGCCGTCGCGCGCGAGCTCGACGAAGGCGCCGAGCGCGTGATCGGTCGGGGCGTCGACGGAATCGGCGCGCTCGCGTATCGCGCGTCGGGGGCGATGCGTGGCACGAGCCCCGCGAGCGGACGGGCGCAACAGGCCCTGCTGCTCGCGGGGACCGTCGTGCTGCTCGCATTCTGGACCTGGAGCGCCCGGTGATGGTCGTCGCCGTCGTGCTCATCCCGCTCGTCGTCGCCGCAGCGTGCGCGCTGCCGATCGGACGCCTGGCCCGCCCGCTCGCGGTGCTGTCCGGTCTGATGACCGCGGGCTCCGTCGCGGCCGCGGTGTGGCTCGGCATCGGCGGAGGGTCCGTGGACCTGTACTACTGGGCCGCGCCGCTCGGCGCACAGCTCGCGGTCGGGTGGGACGGCTGGTCCGCGATCATGCTGATGCTGAGCGGGGCGTTGTTCGCGGCCGGCGCCGCGGCCTCGGGGGGCGTCCCGCGTCCGCGGGCGTACTTCGCCCTCTGGTCGCTCCTGCAAGGTGCCGTCGCCGGCGTGTTCGTTTCGCGCGACCTCTTGCTGTTCTTCGCGTCGCACGAAGCCTTGGTCGTGCCGCTCGTGCTCCTCCTCTGGGGCTGGGGCGGCCCGGACCGCCGCGCGGCCACGCGGAGGCTGGCGGCGATGTGGCTGACCGGTAGCTCTCTCCTGTTGACCGGAATCCTGGCGCTCGGGGTGGGGGCGCACACGTTCTCGTTCGCCGCGCTCAGCGACTACCGCCTCGCCGAGACGAGTCAGATCCTCCTCGCGTTGCTGTTCCTCGCGGCGTTCGCGATGCGCCTGCCGCTGTTCCCGTTCCACGCGTGGCTCGTACGCGCGTACGTCACAGCCCCGGCTCCGGTCGCGGTGGTGCTTGCGGGCGTGATCTCGAAGACCGCGGTCTACGCGATCGCGCGGATCTGCCTTCCGCTCTTCCCGCGCGGGATGGCCGATCTCGGGCCGTACCTCCTCGCGCTCGCGACGGTCGGGGCGCTGTACGGCGCGATCCTCGCGACCAGGCAACGAGACACCCGCAGAGTCATCGCGTACGCGAGCCTCGCGGAGGTCGACCTCATCGCCGTCGGCGTGTTCGTCGCGACCCCCGAGGGCCTCCCCGGCGCGTTGATCGCGAGCGTCTCGCACGGGCTCCTCGTCGCGATCCTCGCGCTGCTCGCAGCCGCGCTCGCTCGGCGCCTCGGCTCATTCGGCTTCGGTCCCGGCGGCCTGGGGACGCGGGCCCCGGTCCTCATGGCGCTATTCGTTCTCGCGATCCTCGGGCTCGTCGGTGTGCCCGGCCTGAGCGGCGCCCCGGGCCAGCTGTTGATCCTCGCCGCGGCCTTTGCGGTCTCACCGGGCATCGGCCTGCTCGCATCGCTGGTCCCGATCATCCTCGCGGCGTGCGGTGCGTTCCTGCTGCGCGCCGTGTTCTTCGGTCACCCGGCGGCGCTCGGGCGGGATCTGGGGTGGCGCGAGCGGGGGTTGGTCATCGTCCTGATCGCGATTGCCATCGTGGTCGGCGTCGTGCCACGCTCCGTCGCTGATCTCGCGGATCGCGCGGGTCCGGCGCTCACCGAGCTACGGCGATGAGCACTGCCGAGTTCGCCGCGATCGTCCCGGCGCTCATCCTGGCGGGGGCTGCCGCGCTCGCGACGGTGCTCGCGATCCCGCGGCGGACCGACCCGCGTGCCCTCGCCTGGCTCGGCGCGCTCGCGGCCGTCGCCGCTGCCGCCTCGTCGCTCG
>DASUSA010000041.1:0-3937 GCA_036375335.1 Candidatus Limnocylindria bacterium | reverse complement strand
GGAGCCGCGCCGCGATCCGATCGAGCTCGCGACCCTCGAGATCCCGGAAGAACGGGAGCTTCGCGAGTGCCTGCCGCTCGCCCTGATCGGCGCGGATCCGGGCCGCGATCTCGAAGCGATCGCGGACCCATCGCTGGAAGTGCGAGCTGTCGAGCGACCAGAGCTCGCTGGCCTCGAGCGCCTCCACCGTGGCGCTCCGGGGCGTCTGGTCGATGAGCGCGAGCTCGCCGAACCCTTCGCCGGGCGCGAGTTGGCTGAGGACTGTCCCATCGGGCGCCACCGCCTGCAGCCGCCCCGAGCGGACGAGGTAGAACCGGTCGCCGACACTGCCGGCGGTGATGACCGTGTGTCCGGCGTCGACCCGTTCGACGCGAAGATGCGACGCGAGGGCCGAGAGGGTCGGGCCGGGCAGGCCGGCCAGGAACCGAACCCGGGACAGCATCGCCACGCGCGCGCCGTGTTCGCGTGCGGCCGCCGCGCGAGTGCGCGCGCCGGCGAGCGAGATGCTCGTCTTGATGATCCCGACGAGCCGCGCGATCACCGCGACGGCGAGCGGCCCGACGAACACGAGGATGAGGATCGCGAGCACCAGCACACCGACCGGACCGCCCGCCACCAGCTCATTGGCGGCGACGACGATGCGTGATCGCCACAGGAGGATCGACAGGATGAGCGTGGCCAGCGAGGTGACGATCGCCATCCCACCGAACGCGGCGAGCCCGATCTCCTCCCGGCTCCACTTCGCCCGCGCCCGGACCTTGCGGAGAGCGGCCGTCCGTACGAACCACATCGCGCGTTGGCGCAGCAACGGCGCGTCGAGCGCATCGACCAGGACGTGGTACCCATCGAGTTCGAGGATCGGCAGAAGGTTGAAGACGAACTGAAATACGAACAGGCTCGCCGCCTTGAACGCGAGCTCGCCCTGGAGCGTGCCGGGCAGCGCGGCCGCCGCGACGGCGCACGCCGCCGCCGTGGTGAGCCCGGCGAACGGACCGGCGAGCGACACGACGATGCGCTGCGCGCGTGACCCGAGGGTCATGTCGGTCGAGTCGACGTAGAAGCACGGGAACAGGTAATACATCGCGAACCCGAACCGGCGGACGTGCCGCTTGTAATGCCGGATCGCGAGCGCATGTCCGGCCTCGTGCACCGAGATCGAGAGGACCTGGAGGATCGTGAGCGCGAGGATTCCGGCAACGTACGAGCCATCGATCGTGACCAGCTGCAGCTTCGGATCGCGGACCTCTTGGAACCAGAGCCACAGGCCGTAGAGCCCGAAGCCGACGAGGAGGGTCGCGCCGATCCGCGTGAACGCGAGCCACCCGCCGAACCGGTAGGCGCGATCGACGAAGCGGTCCGCGTTGGACCAGCGCGCGATGTCCCAGGTCACCAGGCGGCGAAGGAACAGCGAGGACCGCACGATCGGATCGCGCATCGCCCGCCGCGCGAAGAGCTTCTCGTACAGCGGCGGCGGTTCTTCGCCGAAGAACCCATTGACCCGCAGGCTCGCGGTCAGGCGGGCGAGGCGGTCGATGGCGAACACGCCGGCTCGCTCCAGGTGCGCGACGAGGATGTCCTGGATCGTGCGCTGCCCGTCCATGAGCTCGAACAGCTGGACGTCGGCCGGATCGAGGCGGAGGTAGCGGCCCGCGCCGTTGTCGCCGTGGGGATTCTTGAGCATGGTGTACGGCGAGCCGTCGCGACGGCGCAGGTCCGCGCGCTCGATGCCGGCGACCGGCGAGGGCACGAACGTCGCGTAGTCCAACCGATCGCGCAGGGTCTGCCAGAGATCCACTCGCCCTCCCCCTTGAACCTCGCACAGGGTAGGAGCGTGTGCGACCGTTGCGCAGAGCAACCCGGTCGCGTGCCGGAGGCAACGGACACCCCTAGCCCCGCGGCCGACGGCGCGCCGATACTGGGCAGGGTGAGCGCGGGAGCGACCAAGAAGACCGTGCGTGGGACGCCGAAGAAGGCTGCCACGTCCCGACCGCCCGCGGCGCCGAGCGCGAGCGACCAGCTCGCGGCGGTCAGCGAGGTCATGCGCGCGCTGGCCGACCCAGCGGTCACGGTCGACGGCGTGGCCGACATGATCGTGAACGCGACGATCCGGCTCGCGCACGCCCAGAACGGCAGCTTCATTCGGCGCGACGGGGACGGCTGGGTCGTCGCCGTGACCCACGGGTCGACGCCGGTCGGCCGCGGGACCCGCGTGGAGGCGGTCCCCGGGTCGATCTGGGGCCGGGCAGTCCTGTCCGGCCAGCGCTTCCACTACGCCGACACCACGTTCGCCGAGCCCGCGCTTCAGGACGCCGAGAGGCGCCGGACCCGGATGGCGGTCCCGATCCTCCGCGACGGACAATCGATCGCCGCGCTGACGATGTCGCGCAACGATCCCGGCGGCTTCGACAAGCCGACGATCGCCCTCATCCAGACCTTCGCCGACCAGCTCGCTGTGGCGATGGAGAACGCCCGGCTGCTGAAGCAAACGAAGGAAGGCCTGGAGCGGCAGACCGCGGTCAGCGAAGTCCTCGCGTCGATCAGCCGATCGGCTTTCGATCTGGAAACGGTGCTCGCCACGATCACCGAGCGAGCGGTGATCCTCGCGCGGGCAGAGGCGGCGACCCTGCACCGGCGCGAGGGCGACGAGCTGGTCGTCGCCGCGTACGCGGCCGACGCGGAGCGGCTGGTGCCGGGAGTACACGTCGGACGTCGGCAGCCGGTGAGCTCGGGAACCGTCGCCGGGCGGGCGGTCCTGGAGCGCCGCGCGGTCGCCATCGCCGACACCCGGGGTGACCCGACGATGCCGCCAGGGCCGATCAGCCGCGCCGGGATCCCGATCCTCAGCAACGGTGAAGCAATCGGCGCCATCGGCCTGGGTCGGAACTCTGGCCCGTTCACCGGCGCCGAGATCGCGCTCGTCACCACATTCGCTGATCAGGCCGCGATCGCGATCGAGAACGTGCGTCTGTTCAACGAAACGAAGGACGCGCTCGAGCAACAGACGGCCACGAGCGAAATCCTCCGGATCCTCGCGGCGTCTCCGAGCGATCTCGCCCCAGTGCTCGACGCGATCGCCGAGAGCGCGGCCCGCTTCTGTGGCGCGGAGAACGTCTCCGTGATCCTCCGAGGCGACGACGGATTGCTGCAGGTGAAAGCCCACGTCGGGCCGCTCGACACGAGAGTCGCCCCGTGGGTCGTCGATCGGACCACGGTGAGCGGACGGTCGATCGTCGATGGACGGACGATCCAGGTCGCCGACCTGCAGGCGGCCGACGACGAGTTCGCTTTGGGTCGGTCCCAGGCGCTCATGCTGAACGAGCGCACGTCGTTGTCCGCTCCGTTGCTCCGAGACGGGCACGGGATCGGCGCCTTGCTCCTGCGGCGCGGCGAGGTGAGGCCGTTCACCGAGAAGCAGATCGAGCTCGTCAAGGTCTTCGCGGACCAGGCCGTCATCGCGATCGAGAATGCGCGCCTGTTCAACGAAACCATGGAGTCGCTCGAGCAGCAGACGGCAACCGCCGACCTCCTGAGAGTGATCAGCCGGTCGACCGAAGACATCCAGCCGGTCCTGGACGCGGTCGTCGAGAACGCCGTTCGCCTCGGCGGCGCGGACAGCACGTTTATCCAGCAGATCGACGGCGACACCGCGCGCCTCACCGCGAGCGCCGGCACCTTCGCGGATCGCGATGCGTTCCTCGACTACTGGCGGCACCGGCCCGTGCGCCGCGGCCGAGACAGCCTGACCGGGCGCGTTCTGCTTGAGCGGAAAACCGTGCAGATCCCAGATACGAGGGCTGACCCCGAGTACGAGGCGCGGACCGAGGACACAGCCGGAGTGAGGCGCGCCATTGCGCTTCTTGGCGTGCCGTTGTTGCGCGACGACAAGCTCATCGGCGTACTCGTCGCCCGGCGCAACGAGCCGCGGGCGTTCACCAAC
>DASUSA010000040.1:0-2517 GCA_036375335.1 Candidatus Limnocylindria bacterium | reverse complement strand
CCCGGACCAGGCCACCTTGGCGCGCTGGGTGTGCGGGATCTCATCCGGCAGCCCGTCGCCGGTCGCGACGTCGAGCACGTGGAGGGTCGACATCTCGGTGCCGCCGCGTGACAGCCCGTACGCGACGAGCGCGCCGTCCGGCGACGGGTACCACCAGTCGACCGTGACGAGGCCCGCGGCATCGAGCCGATTCGGATCGATGAGCGCCCGCTCCCGACCGCCCTCGCGCACGAACAAGACCATCTGGCGCGCCCCGGCGGACCGGCGCTCGAAGAACACGCGGTCCCCCACCGGCTGGGGCACGCCGAGCAAGCCGACCCCGAGCAGCTCGCGGAGACGGGTCGCGAAACGGGTCCGTTCCGGAACGGCACCGAGCGTGTCGCGGGTCCGAGCGTTCTGGGCGTCGGTCCAGCTGCGGACCGCGGCACCGTCGCGCTCGAGCCAGCGGTACGGGTCGGCGATCCGTTCGCCGTGGAAGTCCTCGGTCTCGTCGCCTCGCTGGGCCGGCGGCGCTGGCGGTAGGGGTCCCATCTGGAAAGCCTAGCGGGGCCGGCCGCCTAGCCGCTCCGCTTCAGCCGGCCGGTCCGCTTCGCGTAGCGCTCGGCGGCCACGAACGCCCGGAGGCCGATCGGGATCGACAGCAGGCCGATGAGCAGCGCCGGCCAGACGAGCGACCACAGCGACGCGAGGTCCGCCCCATCGAGGAGCGCTCGACGCATCCCCTCGATCACGTAGGTCGCGGGCGAGACCACCGACAGCGCCTGCAGCCATCCCGGGAGAACGCTGGTCGGGTAATAGACGCCCGACACGAGCAGGACAATGGCCTGGACGATGTAGGCCATCTGCAGGCCCTTCTCGGTCCAGATCAGCGGGAATACGGCGGACGCGATGCCCAGACCCATGAACGCGACCGTGCCGACGGCGAGCATGACGATCGCCGAGAGCGCGTTCGCGTGCGACAGGTCGACCGGGATGAACAGCATCACGGCGAACAGCGTCGTGACGCTGAACACGACGGCGCGCACGATGGTGCCGCCGGCCATGCCCGCAAGGTGCGTGAGCCGCGGGACCGGCGCCATGAACGTGTACTCGATCGTCCCCTCCCAGCGCTCCCAGGCGATGATCTCGGCGATGTTCTCGAACACGAGGCCCATGAACCGCCAGGCGATCGTGCCGACGAGCAGATAGAGGACGAATCGCGAGGTCGTCGCCGGGTCGACCGCGTAGCCCGAGATCGCGGGCGCGGCGATCCCGATGAACGCGACCGACAGCGAGGTCACGATCCCGTAGATGATCCAGACGACCTCCCAGAGCCAATACCGCTTCATGAGCGCGACCTCGCGCTCGACGAACGCGTAGGCGAGGCCGGCTTGAGCCGCGAACTCCGCGATCACGTGGCGGCGTCCTCCTCGCTCTTGTCCGCCTCTTCGATCTTGCTCCCAGTGATCGTCATGAAGACGTCCTCGAGCGATCCACGCCCGCCGTAGCGGGCGATGAGCTCGCTGGGAGTGCCCTCGGCCACGAGCCTGCCACCGTGTAGGACACCGACCCGGTCGGCCAGGCGCTCGGCCTCATCGAGGTCGTGCGTCGTCAACAGGATCGTCGCATCGTGTTCGTCCCGAAGGTCGCGCACGAACGTCTGGACCTCGCGCTTGCTGCGGATGTCGAGCCCCGTCGTTGGCTCGTCCAGCAGGAGGAGCGACGGTGAGGTGAGGAACGCGCGGGCGATCGCGACCTTCTGCTGCATCCCGCGCGAGAGCTTCTCGAGGGGCTCGTCGTGGCGTACGCCCGCGATGCCGAGCCGGATCAGGATCTCCCGTGAGCGGGTCCGCGCGTCCGCCGCCGGCACGCCGTACAGCCGCCCCGCGTACACGAGGTTCTCCATCGCGGAGAGCTTCTTGAAGAACGACGCCTCGACCGAGACGCGGTTGATCAGCCGCTTCACGGCGAGCTCGTCCGCCCGGATGTCGAGGTCGAATACGGTCACGGTGCCTGCATCCGCCTCGAGCAGCGTCGAGAACACGCGGATGAGCGTTGATTTGCCGGACCCGTTCGCACCGAGGAGCGCATAGATCTCGCCCCGGCTGACGGCCAAAGACACGTCGTCGACCGCCCGCACGTCCTTTCCGGACGAGCGGAAGCACTTGACGATGCCCTGTGCCCGGAGCGCGGGACGGGAGGTGCGGACCGTGGGTGGACCGATGTCGTCGCGAACTGCGATGGCCACTGCGCGGACTCCTTTCACGCGAGGTCGGGAGCCCACTGCCTTCGGCGGTATCCGCCGGAATGAAAAAGACCGTGGGCTCGATGCCCACGGTCCGGATGGTCGAGCTGAGCGAGTGCTCTAGCTGGGTCCGGAGATGGGCAGGGTGCTCCGAGGACGTGCCCCGGAGGCGCCGGAGCGAACGAGGGAGCAGAGAAGATCCATTGCTACCGAGCGGCCCTGCCTTTCGAAGTCTTCGCCACTTCTGGCGAGCGCGATGACGTTACCGATTTCTGGCGAAGCGGTCAAGCGTC
>DASUSA010000039.1:0-8665 GCA_036375335.1 Candidatus Limnocylindria bacterium | reverse complement strand
AGATCGCCTTCCTGGTCGATGGCTACACGAAGGGCGACATCCCCGACTACCAGATGGCCGCGTTCTGCATGGCGGTCGTCTGGCGGGGCATGGACATGCGCGAGACGGCGGACCTGACCGCGGCGATGGTCGGCACCGGCGAACGCCTGGATCTGCGTCGCTTCGGTCGGGTCGTGGACAAGCACTCCACCGGAGGCGTGGGCGACAAGACGACGCTCGTGGTGGCGCCGCTCGTCGCGGCGTGCGGCCTTCCGGTCGCGAAGATGAGCGGCCGCGGCCTCGGGTTCTCCGGTGGCACCCTCGACAAGCTCGAGTCGATCGCGGGCTACCGCGTCGATCTCTCGACGGAGGAGTTCCTCGGGCAGCTCGGGCGCATCGGCATCGTGCTGACCGGGCAGACCGCGGACCTCGCACCCGCCGACGGCAAGCTGTACGCGCTCCGCGACACCACCGGGACCGTGCCCGCCATCCCGCTTATCGCCTCCAGCATCATGTCGAAGAAGATCGCCGCGGGCGCGAACGCGGTCGTGCTCGACGTCAAGGTCGGCAGCGGGGCGTTCATGAAGACGCTGACCGATGCGCGCCTCCTCGCGCGCACGATGGTCGCGATCGGGAAGGCCCACGGGCTCGCGGTGACCTGCGAGCTCACGGACATGGATCAGCCGCTCGGCCGGGCGGTGGGGAACAGCCTCGAGGTGGCCGAGGCGATCGCGACGCTCCGCGGTGAGGGACCGCCAGACCTGCTGGCGCTGGTCCGGCTCGCCGGGGTCGAGATGCTGCTGCTCGGCGGCAAGGCCCGGGATCGCGCGTCGGCGCTGCGGCGGATCGACCGCGCGGTCGCCGACGGCAGCGGCCTGGCGAAGCTGCGCGCGCTCGTGGTCGCGCAGGGCGGAGATCCGCGGATGATCGACGACCCCGCGCGACTGCCCCGAGCGCCGCACGTTGAGATCCTGCGCGCGACCCGGACCGCGTACGTGCGGCACATCGCCGCCGACGCGGTTGGGATCGCGTCGGTCCATCTCGGCGCCGGCCGCGAGAAGAAGGGCGATCCGATCGACCACCGGACCGGCATCGTGCTGCACGCGAAGGTTGGCACGCGGGTGCAGCGAGGCGCGGCGTTCGCCGAGGTCCATCACGCCGGCCGGCCCGCGGACGCCGCCGCGATCGAGGGAGTGCGCGACGCATTCATCTGGAGCGCGCGGTCGGTCGCCCGGCCGAAGCTCGTCCTCGGTCGTGTCGCGGGTTAGGCGGCCGGTTCGACCAGCTCGGCTTCGATCATCGAGAGGAACGCATCGACGACCGAGGCGTGCCACTGCCGGCCACGCTCGCGGAGCAACTCGGCCCGCACCACCGGCCATGGCAGGGCCTTCCGGTACACGCGATCGGTGGTCATCGCGTCGTAGCTGTCGGCCACCGCGATCACCGAGACTTCCAGCGGCAGCTCCCAGCCCCGCAGGCCACGCGGGTACCCGGTCCCGTCGACGCGTTCGTGATGCGAGCGCACGAACTCCGCGCCCTCCCAGAAGGCCGGCAGCTTCTCGAGCAGGGTGTACCCGTGTTCGGCATGCTCGTGCATCAGCCCGCGCTCGCAGGCGTCGAGGCCGGTCGGCTTCAGCAGCACCGCATCCGGCGTCGCGATCTTTCCGATGTCGTGGAGGAGCGCCGCCTCACGGATGAGCTCGACCTGCACCGCGTCCATCCGCATCGCACGGGCCAGCCGCTCGGCGTAGTCGGCGACCCGCTGCGAATGTCCGTAGGTGTACTGGTCGCGCTGCTCGATGAGCGACGCGAGCGCGCGCGCCGCCTGCTTCGTCCCCGCGGCGATCCGCGCGGTGTTCCGCAGCGCGAGGAGCACGAGCACGGACGGCGCTACGCATAGCGCGAGCGTGAGTGGCGAGTCGCTCGCGGCGGCCGCGCCGATGGCCCCGACGACGTAGAGCG
The DNA here is from genome assembly GCA_036375335.1 of Candidatus Limnocylindria bacterium. Taxonomy (GTDB): domain Bacteria; phylum Chloroflexota; class Limnocylindria; order P2-11E; family P2-11E; genus UBA4735. The sequence goes on along the minus strand of DASUSA010000039.1, from coordinate 6,724 downwards.
AAAGAAGCTGTGCCGCGTCGCGGCGGTGGCGGGCCCACCACTTCGCCAGTGGCCTGCGCCGGAGCTGCAGCGCGACCGCGACGTCGACGACGGTCGAGTTCACCGCGAACTTGAGGAGCGCCGCCGCGGCGATCGCGGGCACGGTCGAGAGCGACGGCCCCGCGCCACCGGTGAGCAGGGTGAACGTGATCGCGGCCCCGCCGGTGTCGATGACCACGGCTGAGACGTTGAACGCGCGGTTGTACCAGCTCATCCGGCCGCGCAGGCCGGCGAGCGCGGTGCTGCCGCCCGCGACCAGCATCGCGAGCGCTGGATCAAGGAGGAGCGCGGCTGCGAAGGTGGCAGCGTCCTCGACCGTGACCTTGGTCTTCTGGGTGAGGTGCACTGGCCGCAGCTGCGCCGCGGTCGCGAGGACGAGCAGCACGGCCGCGACCGGGAGGTCGGTCCCGAGCGGTCGCAGGACGAGGGTGCCGAGCCCGAGCGGGGCCAAGCCCGCGACGATGACCGCCGCGACGTACGAGCGAAGGGCCGGCCGCAGGCTCCGCATCGCTAGAACAAGAACGGCAGCGTGCTGTAGCCGGTCGCGAAGGTCAGGGTCTTGTTCGACTTGCCCCCATAGGTCGCCCACCGCGCGTTGAGCCCCTTCACCGCGGTGTGCGTGTCGAACGATGCCGTGGATGTGAACGTCACGGTGGTGATCACCGTCGCGCTCGCGAGGAGCCAGTACGCCGGTAGGTCCCGGACGATCCGGACCGTCGAGGGGATCGCCGGCGAGCCGAGCGCCGGAGGTGTGATCGCCGCGGCCAGAAGCACGTTCGTCGGGATGTGGAACGTCCAGTTCACGGTCGTCCCCGCCAGGTACGAGCCCGGGAATGACGCGGTGTAGTCGACGGTGCGGCCGTCGATCGTGAGGACCGGATCCTCTTCGCACCACTTCTCGCCCGCCATCGCGAGCTGCGCCGGCACGAGCATGACCACCGACAACAGGACCGCCGCCACCAAGGCACGCTTCATCGAAAAGCCTCCCACCAAGCTCCACCACCATCGACGCGAGAGCTGCGCCGGTGGATTGCAGCGCATGAGCGCGATGAAGTCGTGAGCGCGCGGTATCGGGAAAGGTCAACGTTCCGTCAACGTCGCCCATAGACTCGCCGAAGTGATAGCCCGTGGATACCGCGGTCCTGGAAGCGGCATGAATCCGATGCTGCTCATCGCGCTCGTGCTGCTGGTCCTCTACTTCCTGACGGGCAGCCTGCAGAGCCCGATCCAGAACGCGGCACGCGACCCGATCGCGTTCATCGCGTTCCTGGTCGCCATTGTCCTCGGGATCACCGTTCACGAGTTCATGCACGCCTACGCGGCGCACCGTCTCGGCGACGACACCGGACGGCTTCTCGGCCGGATGACGCTCAACCCGCTCGCGCACTTCGACCTGTTCGGCACGTTGCTCCTGGTTGTCGCGGGGTTCGGCTACGGCAAGCCGGTCCCGTTCAACGAGTCGCGCCTGCGCAGCACGAGCTCTGTCGCCATCGTCGCGCTCGCCGGACCGGCGGCGAACTTCGCCATCGCGGCGATCTGCTCGATCCCGCTCCGGTACGGGCCGGCTGATCCGTTCGGCGGCGCATATACGGAGATCCTCGCGTTCGTCGTGTACTTCAACTGCGTCCTCGGCATCTTCAACCTGATCCCGATCCCGCCGCTGGACGGCTCGAATGTCGTGTACGGGCTCCTGCCGCCGCGCCAGCAGTACACCTGGCGCCAGTTCCAGCAGTACGGTCCGATGCTGCTGCTCGCGCTCCTGTTCTTCGGTGGCCGGATCCTGTTCCAGGTCGTGTTCGGCCCGGCGCAGTCGCTTGCGAACCTGCTCGTCGGCACCCGACTGTTCTGATGATCGGCCGCGCGCGCCAGACACTGCGCGTCGTCGCGGCCGGAGCTGCGGCGGAGGTCAGGCATGCCGAGCGCACCGCGGCGATCCTCCGCGCCCTCGGTGCCGACGAGGAGCTGGTAATGGCTGGTCTGCTGCACGACATCGCGAAGCCGGCGGGGACCCGGCTGTGGCATCGGATCGCCGGCGTGCTGCTCGATCGTGTCGCGCCGCGCGTCCGGCGCGAGCTCGCGAGCGGCGACTCCAGCTTTGCCCGATATCTCGACCACGCGCGGCTCGGGGCGGACGAGGCGCGGCGTCGGGGCGCCTCGGATCGCGTCGTGTTCCTCATCGCCGGCCACCACAGTCCGCCGCGGAGCAACGACGCGCGCCTGCTGGCGCGGGCCGATCACGAGGCCCTGCCGTGATGCCCGTCGGTCCGCGGGCGCCCGAGGTCACGGTCGCCGGGTTCGAGGGACCGCTCGAGCTGCTGCTCGAGCTCGTCGAGGAGAAGAAGCTCGACATCTTCACGGTCCGGCTCGCAGACCTCGCTGACGGGTACCTCGCCCAGGTCCGCGCGATGACCGCGCTGCCGGCGGACGAGGTCTCCGCGTTCCTGTACATCGCGTCGCGGCTCGTGCTGCTCAAGGCCCGCAGCCTCCTGCCATCGCTGATCCCTGCCGAGGACGACGAGGACCAGGACACCGAGGAGGAGCTGCGCCTGCGGCTCATCGAGTACGCGACCACGAAAGGCCGGGCCGAGGCGCTCGGGGATCGGATGCGCGCGGGCGAGCGCGCGTTCCATCGCGAGGGCGGCACGGTCGACCTGCCGCCGAAGGGCGGCGATCCCGACGCGCTCGCGGCCGCATGGCTCAAGGTGCTCGCCCTGACGCGCCGGACCGACGAGCAGGTCGAGGTCCCGGGAGAGCGCTACTCGGTCGAGCAGCGCACCGCGGAGATCGCAGCACTCATCGCGGAACAGCCCGCCGTCACCTTCGCTACGCTCCTCGGGGACCGGCCGACGCTCGGCTACGCGATCGTGACGTTCATCGCGCTGCTCGATCTGTACCGTCGCCTGGTCATCGACATCACACAGGACGAGCTGTTCGGCGAGATCCGCATCGAGCGGAAGGGCCGGCGCATGGAGGGCCTTCCCGAATGACCCGCTCGGCCGTGGCCGCTGCCGTCGAGGCTGTCCTGTTCGTCGCCGAGAAGCCGGTGAGCCGTTCGGAGCTCGCCAAGACCATCGGCTCCGGCGCCAAGGTGGTCAGTGAGGCCCTCGCGGAGCTCGAGGAGTGGTACGCGGGCACCGGGCTTCGGCTCCAGCACGAGGACGATGACTGGCAGATCGTGACCGCTCCCGAGCAGGCGCCGCACGTCGCGGCGTACCTCGGCGCAGACCGTCTGCGCCTCTCTTCGGCGGCCCTCGAGACGCTCGCGGTCGTGGCGTACCGCCAGCCGGTCACGCGCGCCGAGGTCGAGTCGATCCGCGGCGTGAACTGCGATCAGACGATCTACACGCTGATGTCGCGCCGGCTCATCGAGGAGCTCGGCCGGCGCGAGGCGCCCGGCAGCCCGTTCGAATACGGGACGACGTGGGAGTTCCTCGAATGCTTCGGCCTCACGTCGCTCGGCGCGCTCCCGACGGTGCTGTCCCCCGAGGGCGTGCGCAGCGACGACCGGGTGGCAAGCGAATGAAGCCCGTCGCCGCTCGCGCGCAGAAGCTCCTGTCCGAGCGCGGCGTCGCATCGCGGCGCCACGCGGAGCAGCTCATCGCGGCGGGCCGGGTCACGAGCCGCGGGCGGCGGGTCGTGATCGGCGAGAAGCTCGCGCCGGATGCACCGCTGGAGGTGGATGGAGCGCGGGCCGCGACGGCGGTCGCGCATCGCTACGTGCTCCTCAACAAGCCGACCGGTACCGTGTCGACCGCCCGTGATGACCGCGGCCGCCCGACCGTTGTCTCGCTTGTCGGCGCGCGCGAGCGCCTCTACCCCGTCGGCCGCCTTGATTCCGATTCCGAGGGCCTGCTGCTCCTCACGAACGATGGCGCGTGGGCCGAGCGGGTCCTGCACCCGCGCTACGGCCACGAGCGCGAGTACGAGGTCGAGGTCGAGCCGGAGCCGACGGCGGAGCAGCTCTCCGCGCTCCGCCGCGGCGTGCAGCTCGAGGAGGGCGTGGCCAAGCTCCACGGCCTTCGGCTCGCGGCACCTGGGCGGCTGAACCTCGTGCTCCGGACCGGATGGAAGCGCCAGGTCCGCCGGATGTGCGCCGCGGTCGGCCTGCGCGTGACCCGGCTCCGGCGCGTGCGGATGGGACCGCTGGCACTCGGATCGCTGCCGGCCGGCAAATGGCGCGAGCTCACGAAGCGCGAAGTCGCGGCGTTGAAGGTCGCCCGCTAGTGGCCCTGCCGCGAACGATCGCGATCGACGGTCCGGCCGGGGCGGGGAAGAGCACGATCGGCGCGCTCGTCGCCGAGCGCCTGGGTTACCTGTTCCTCGACACCGGCGCGATGTACCGCGCGGTCGCGCTCGCCGCGTCGCGCCGCGGGATCGATCCGGACGATGCGCAGATGCTGTCCGACCTTGCGAAGAAGGTGCGGATCATGATCGGCCCGCCCACGAAACAGGATGGCCGCGCGTACACGGTGCTGCTCGACGGAAGCGATGTGACCTGGGAGATCCGGTCCGCGGACATCGATCGCATCGTGTCCCAGGTCGCCCGCGTTCCGGGAGTCCGCGACGCGATGGTCGAGCAGCAGCGGGCGCTCGCGGGCCAGGCTCGCGTGGTGATGGTGGGCCGTGACATCGGGACCGTCGTCCTACCGACAGCCGACCGGAAGATCTTCCTCACGGCGTCGGCGAGCGAGCGCGCGCGACGGCGCGAGGAGGAGCTCGCATCGCGAGGTGAGCGCCGAGCGCGCCAGGACCTGCTCCACGAGATCCTCCGGCGCGATCAGCTCGACACCGAGCGCGCCGTCTCGCCGCTCAAGGCGGCGGAGGATGCGACGGTCGTACAGACCGATGGGCTGTCGGTGCGCGAGGCCCTCGACAAGGTGTTGGCGGCGATCCAACGGCCCTGAGCCTGATCCGTCTGCTCGGCGATCCGCTCTGGCCCCAGCGCCGGCTCTGGATGTGGCAAGCCCTATTCCCGCCGGTGCGCGCCGTGGGGCTCGCGCTGTACCCGATGACGCTCGAGAACGGCGAACGCATCCCCGCGCGCGGGCCGTACATCGTCGTGGCGAACCACGTGAATTGGAAGGACCCGCCGGCGATCGAGCTCACGTTCCGAATCGCGATCCGGTTCATGGCCAAGCAGGAGGCGTTCGAGATGTTCTTCCTCGGCGGCCTGCTCCGTGGCATCGGTTGCTTTCCGGTCCGTCGAGGTGAAGCCGATCGCCGCGCGATGGTCACCTGCCTCCAAGTGCTTCGGATCGGTAACCCGCTCGGCTTCTTTCCCGAGGGCACTCGGAGCCGCGACCACAGACTGCACCGCGCGCACCCGGGGATCGCGTTCCTCGCGCGACGGTCCGGTGTGCCGATCCTGCCGGTCGGGGTCACCGGCACGTCCGAGGCGACGCTGCGCCGGTCCGACATCCGAGTGCGGGTCGGAGAAGCGTTCGAGGTGAACGCCCTCGGTCTCGCGACGGACGCGACCGAGCAGGAGGTCGCCGACGCGATCATGCGAAAAGTGGCCGACCTGCTGCCGCCGGACATGCGCGGCGAGTACCCAACCGAGGCTCAACAGCCGAGGTAAGGCCCCTACACTTGTCCTTGTGGAAGTGCTCCTCGCGCGAGAGAACGGGTTCTGTTTCGGGGTCAAAAAGGCCGTGGAGCTGACCGAGGCCGCCGCGGAGTCGGGCAAGCCGGTCTTCAACCTCGGCCAGGTCGTGCACAACCCGAAGATCAGCGAACGCCTGGCCGCGCGGGGCGTGAAGGTGATCAAGGATCCGGCCGAGGCGGGGTCCGGGATCGTCGTCATCCGAGCGCACGGCGTGCCGCCGGCGATGCGCAAGAGCATCGAAGAGCACGGTCTCGAATGCATCGACGCGACATGCTCGCTCGTGCTGCGCGCGCAGCGCTTCACGAAACAGCTCGCCGACGAGGGCTACAAGGTCATTATCCTCGGCACCCCGGACCACCCCGAGGTGGTCGGTCTCGTCGGGTTCGCCGGCGCCGACTACACCATCGTCGAGACCAAGGACCAGTGGGAGAAGCTCCCGAAGATGAAGCGGGCCGGTGTGGTGTCGCAGTCGACACAGCCACCCTGGGCGTTCAAGGAGCTCGTCGGTCACGTGGCCGAGATCAGCCAGGAGCTCAAGGTCTTCAACACGGTGTGCCCGGTCACGATCAAGCGGCAGAACGCCGCGACCGAGCTCGCCGGCGAGACGGATGTGATCGTGGTCGTCGGGGGGAAGAACTCGGCGAACACCCGCGAGCTCGTCAATCTCGCGCGGATGCAGGGGAAGACCGCGTACCACATCGAGCACTCCACGGAACTCGAGCCCGGGTGGCTCGCGGGCATGGAGCGGGTCGGTCTCATCGGCGGCTGCTCGACGCCGATGGAGACGTTGCTGGAAGTGAAGGAGCGCGCCGAAGCGCTCGCGAGCTAGGTGTCGCGCGCCGTCGTCGCCATCGTCGGCCGCCCGAATGTCGGTAAGTCCACGCTCTTCAATCGCCTGGTCGGTGAGCGCGTCGCGATCGTCGAGGATCTGCCGGGCACGACTCGCGATCGGCTGTACGCGACGGCCGAGTGGCGTGGCCGAGAATTCGCGCTCGTCGACACGGGCGGCCTCGACGATCCGAAGGCCGGCCCGATGGAAGCAGCGGTCCGGGCGCAGGCCGAGATGGCGATCGACGAAGC
>DASUSA010000038.1:0-3727 GCA_036375335.1 Candidatus Limnocylindria bacterium | reverse complement strand
GACCACGTCGGCATCGGCAGGATGCTCGTCGGCCAAGATCTCGCCCATCCGCTCGCGCGTCGCGTACACCGAGCGCCCGCCGATGTCGCTCGACGCGGATGCGAGGTACACGTGCTCGAACACGCAGAGGCCCGTCCGGCCGGCTCCGAGCTCCGCAATGGTGACGGGCCCGCGGTCATCGATCCGCAGGACCTCGCCCGGCCGCACGTCGCGAAGGGTCTCGGCGCCGATGGTCTCAAGGGCGGAGTTCTCGCTCGCGACGATCCAGGCATCGCCTTTGCGGCCGAGGCAGAGCGGGCGCACGCCGAGCGGATCGCGGATCGCGTAGAGCGCCGTCGGCGTGAGCAGGGTGAGCGACCACGCCCCGGCGAGCGTCGGCAGGGCCGCGGCGATCCGCTGGTCCCAGCCCGCACCGGCCGCGGAGACGATCGCCTGGGCGACCACCTCGGTGTCGCTCGACGTCTCGAACTGGGTCCCTTGGGCGATGAGCTCGTCGCGCACGTCGCGGGCGTTGATGCAGTTGCCGTTGTGCCCCAAGGCGAGCTCGCCCAGCAGCTCGTCGCGGACGACCATCGGCTGGGCGTTCTCGATCCGCGACGAACCGGTCGTCGAGTAGCGGGTGTGGCCGATCGCCGCGCGGCCGCTCAGCGCGGCGAGGTCGGGCTCCGCGAAGACTTGGCCGACCAGGCCCATCCGCCTGACGACGCGCAAGTCGCGCCCGTCGGTGGCCGCGATGCCGGCGGACTCCTGGCCGCGATGCTGGAGCGCGTAGAGCGCGAAGAACATGAGCCGCGCCGCCTCGCTCGGGTCGGCCGTCGACGGGGACCAGATGCCGCACACGCCGCACACCGCTAGCTCACCCGTCCGAGCGCGCGGCCGAGCCCGTCGCGGTGGGCGCGAACGAGCGCCTCGACCGGCGTGCCGAGGACCGGCGCGATCTCGAGGATGTCGCCACCGATGGCGCCGAGGGTCCAGAGCGGCACGTCGTGCTCGGTCGCGATCGCCCGCACGAGCAGCTCGTCGGCGGTCCGAATGACCAGCACGATGCCCGACGGACCTTCGCCGAACAGCATCACCCGCTTGTCGATGCCGCGGACCGCGGGCAGCGTGACCTTCATGCCGACGCGGTCCCGGATCGCGAGCTCGGCGAGCGCGACACCGAGGCCGCCCTCAGCCCGGTCGTGCGCCGCGCGGATCGCGCCGCGCGCGTGCGCGGCGCGGACGAATCGCTGGAGCCGGCCCTCGAGGGCCAGATCGATCCGCACGGTGCCCTCGCCGTGGCCACGAAGCGCGGCGTACGTGGACGCCGCGAGCGACACCTGCGCGCTCCCCGCGAGCAGCACGAGGTCGCCGGGTTCGCCGGTGCGGGCCGGGATGTGCTTCGTCACGTCGGCGAGCCGGCCGACGGCGCCGATCGTCGCGGTCGGCCAGATGTCCCGACCGTGTGTCGCGTTGTAGAGCGACACGTTGCCGGAGACGACGGGGACCTCGAGCGCGTCGCACGCCGCGCTGATGCCGGCGATCGTCCGCTCGAGCTGCCACGCGCCTTCGGGGCGCTCGGGGTTGCCAAGGTTGAGACAGTCGGTGATCGCGAGCGGCTCGGCGCCGACGCACACGAGGTTCCTCGTCGCCTCCGCGACCGCGGCCGCCGCCCCGGTGAACGGGTCGAGCGCCGCGACGCGCGGCTGGGCGTCGAGGGCGATCGCGATGCCGTCGGGCCGCCCCTTGATCCGCATGATCGCGGCATCGGCGCCCGGGCCGACGACCGTGTCGGTGCCGACCATCTGGTCATACGTCCGATAGAGGATCGCCCGCGACGCCACGTCGGGCGAGCCAAGCAGCTCCAGGAGCTCGAGGCCGATTTTCTGGAGGGGCTCGTCCACCCGGGGCAGATCCAGCGGTATCGCTTTCGCGGCCGGCGCTGCGGCCCATTCGCGCACGTCGTGCTCGGGCGCGTCGTCGGCGAGCGCCTTGGGCGGCACCGACGCGACCAGCTCGCCGCCGCTGCGGATCTCAAGGCGCTGGTCGGCGGTGACCGAGCCGATGCGGACGCCGTGGAGCTCCCAGCGCGCGAACACCCGCTCGATGTCGGCCTCCCGTCCCGGGCGGGCGATGACGAGCATCCGCTCCTGCGATTCGCTCAGCATCACCTCGTACGGGCTCATCCCGGTCGCGCGGCGTGGTACCGAGTCGACGTCGATGCGCATCCCAACGTTGCTCTTGGCGGCCACCTCGCTCGACGCGCAGGTGAGTCCGGCCGCGCCGAGGTCCTGGATCGCCTCGACCGCGTCCAGCGCGACGAGCTCGAGCGTCGCCTCGAGCAGCAGCTTCTCGAGGAACGGATTGCCGACCTGGACCGAGGGCCGCTTCGCCGCGTCCGCCGAGCCCAGCTCGAAGCTCGCGAGGAGCGACGCGCCGGCGATCCCGTCGCGCCCGGTATCGGAGCCGACGAGGTACACGGCGCTGCCCGGCTTCGCCGTCGCGGCCGACCGCAGATCCGCCCGCTCGACCACTCCGACGCACATCGCGTTCACCAGCGGGTTGTCGGCGTAGCCCGGCGCGAAGGTCACGTGCCCACCGACGTCGGGGATGCCGACGCAGTTGCCATAGAAGGAGATGCCGCCGACGACCCCGCGGACCATCCGGCGCGTCGCCTCCACCTCGGGCGGTCCGAAGAACAGGCCGTTGAGCACCGCGGTCGGGCGGGCGCCCATGGCGAAAATGTCGCGGAGGATCCCGCCGACGCCGGTGGCGGCGCCATGGTACGGCTCGACCGCCGACGGGTGGTTGTGGCTCTCGACCTTGAACACGCAGAGCAGTCCGTCACCGAGATCGACCGCGCCGGCGTTCTCACCCGGACCGAGCGCGACCCGCGCGCCGGTGGTCGGCAGCGTGCGGAGCAGGGTCTTGCTGTGCTTGTACGCGCAGTGCTCGCTCCACATCGCGCCGAACATGCCCCACTCGAGCGCGTTGGGCTCGCGGCCGAGGAGTAGTTCGATCCGCTCGGCTTCGCTCTCGGTGAGTCCGGCCTCGCTCGGGAGCCGGAACCTAGGCTGCGCCGTCGTCGTCCCCGAGGTCATCGGGGTGACGCTCATGAGACCGTGCCGTCTCCAAGGAAGACGTCGATCTGATCGGCGAAGGCGGCGAGATCGTCGAGCCGCGTCTGCATGTGGCCGTACACCTCATCGATGTCGGTCTGCTCCCGGTCGTACGCGAGCAGGTTGCGAAGGTTGGCGAGGTGCTCCAAACGATACGCCAGCTGCCGGTCGATGATGCCGTGCGCGGCGATCGCATCGAGGATGTCGTGGTACGCCTCAGGCTGCGGAAGGGCGAGCGCCGCGATGAGATACGCGCCTGTGCCGAAGGTGAGCTCCACCGCCTGCTGCAAGTACCACTGCGCGAGGCCGTAGAGCTTCGGGTCGCCCTTGAACTTCACCCGATCGACGCCCTTCAGATCCTGCAGGAGCCCGAGGTACTCGCGCAGCCGGACCAGCCGGGTGCGGACGTACTCCTCGTCGACCGCGAACCGCTCGCCGCGCACGCGCTCGGCGAGGGCCTTGGACTGCAGCTCGTCGTACTTCTTGAATTCCAGGTACTCCATCGTCGTGCGCGCCGCGAACTGGACCCGGCGCCGCTGATCGCGCTGGAACAGGAGCGACCAGGTGTTGATCACCTGCGCGCGCTGGAGGAGCGAGGCGTTGTTCAGGATGACCACGTCGAGATCGGA
>DASUSA010000037.1:0-3723 GCA_036375335.1 Candidatus Limnocylindria bacterium | reverse complement strand
TACGTCGTGGCGAGCGAGAACCTCGGACGCATCCCCGGCCTCATCGCGGCCGCCGCGCTCCTCGTCGACTACGTTCTGACGGTGTCCGTATCGGTCGCTGGGGGGGTGCTCGCGATCACGAGTGCCCGGCCGGATCTCGAGCCCTACAAGGTGACCATCGGCGTCGTGTTCATCGGACTCCTCACGATCGGCAACCTCCGTGGCATCCGCGAGGCCGGGGTGCTCTTCGCGGGACCGACCTACTTCTACGTGATCAGCGTCTTCGGCGTGCTGGCCATCGGCCTCTACCGGATGATCACCGGTGATCTGCCGGCCCCCATTCCGCCGCCGGTCGCCGTGCAGCAGACCGAGCTGCTCGGCGCGTTCCTCGTCCTGCGCGCGTTCTCCTCCGGATCCGTCGCCCTGACCGGGACCGAAGCGGTGGCCAACGGGGTCCCCGCGTTCCGCAGGCCCGAGGCGACCAACGCGCGGGTCGTGCTCGTCGCGATGGGCACGCTCTTTGGCACGCTGTTCATCGGGATCAGCTTCCTGTCGACGCGCATCGGCCTGCAGCCGGATGCGAGCGAGACCCAGAGCATCCTGTCAATGCTGACGCGGTCGCTCGTCGGCGAGGGCTGGTACTTCTACGTCGTCCAGATCGCAACGGCGGTCATCCTCACGCTCGCCGCGAACACCAGCTTCTCCGGATTCCCGCGGCTCGCTTCGATCCTCGCGACCGACCGGTTCATGCCCCGTCAGTTCGCGCAGCGCGGCGATCGCCTGGCGTATTCGTTCGGGATCCTCGTGCTCGCCGTGCTGTCGGCCCTGCTGCTTGCGGCGTACCAGGCGAGCGTCAACGGGCTGATCCCGCTCTACACGATCGGGGTGTTCATCGCGTTCACCCTGTCGCAGGCCGGCCTGGTCCGCCACTGGCTCCGCGAGCGCGGACGCGGCTGGCGGTTCTCGATCTCGGTCAACGCCCTCGGCGCCGTCGCCACCGGCGTGGTTGCGGTGGTCGTCACGGTGACCAAATTCGCCCTCGGCGCCTGGCTCGTGCTTGCCGTGATGCCGGTCCTGGTCTACCTGATGTGGCGCGTCCATCAGCATTACCGGCGGATCGAGGACGAACTGCTGGTCCCACGTGGCGCGCACGTCGCACTCCGAGCCCGCGATCCGCGGCTGATCGTGCCGATCAGCCGGATCGACAAGGCGGCATTGCATGCGTTGAGCCTTGCCCGCGGCCTCTCCGAACATGTGACGGCGGTCCACATCTCGTTCGACGAGGACGGCGCCCAAGCGTTCAAGGAGCGCTGGGCGCGATCGGTCGGTACCGCGATCCCGCTCGAGGTCATCGTGTCGCCCTATCGATCCCTGTTGGCGCCGATGTTGAGCTACCTCGATGCGATCGACGAAGGCCACCCGGAACGGCCGATCATCGTCGTGCTCGCTGAGTTCGTGCCGCGGCACTGGTGGGACGCCGCGCTGCACAACCAGACCGCGTTGCGTTTGAAGCTCGCACTCTTCACTCGTCCGAACACCAGCGTCATCGATGTGCCCTACCACCTGGGGGACGACGAGGACTTCGAAGCGCACTAAACTCCGCCGCCTGTGAAGCTCACGAACATCCTCGTCCCACTTGCCGGTACCGCCATCGATCCCGACGTCATCGAGTATGCGATCGCGCTCGGTCGCGCCCACAAGGCGAAGATCACGGCCGTCCATGTCATCGAGGTGAAATGGAACATGCCGCTCGATGCCGTCCTGGACGCGGAGCTCGAGCGCGGCGAAGAGGTGCTGGCCCTCGCAGAGAAGGTCGCCGAGAAGCTCGGCGCGCACCTCACCACCGAGGTGCTGCAGGCCCGCGAAGCCGCGGCGGCCATCGTCGACACCGCTGTCGAGCAGCACAGCGAGCTGATCCTCCTCGGGATGCCCTACCGGAAGCGGCTCGGCCGCGTCTACGTGGGCCGGACGGTCGAGGAGGTCTACGTGAAAGCGCCCTGCGCGGTGCTCGCGTATCGTCAGGAAGAACCCAAGTGAACGTCGTCATCGTCGGCTGTGGGCGCACCGGCGCCTTCCTTGCGGAGCTCCTCGATCAGGGCGGCGACACCGTTTCGATCGTCGATGTGGAACGGTCCGCGTTCTCCCGGCTGCCCTCGAATTTCAGAGGGACCCCCGTCCTCGGCAATGGGACGGACATGGACATCCTCCGTCAGGCCGGCATCGAGTCGGCCAACGCCTTCCTCGCCCTCACCCAGGGCGACAACCGCAACCTCATGGCCGCCCAGATCGCCAAGAAGATCTTCGGGGTGGCGCAGGTCTTTGCGAAGGTGAACGACCCGATCCGCGCCTCGACGTACCGCGGGCAGGGGATCTTCACGTTCTCGCGCACCACGATCCTCGGTACGCTGCTCCATGCCGTGCTCGCCGGCGACAAGACCATCGGTCCGAACCTCATGAAGGCCGCGATGCAGCATGACGAGGAGCTCTCGGCCCAGCTACCGAACGTGGGACGCTGATGTATTTCGTCGTCGCGGGCGGAGGCGAGGTCGGGTACCACCTCTCGAAGGCGCTGCTCGAGGCCGGGCACGAGGTGATGATCATCGAGCGCGACCGCCGGCGGGCACTCTGGATCGAGGAGCAGCTCGGCTCGGTGGTGATCAACGCGCCCGCCGACGAGGGGCGGTTCCAGATCCAGGCGGGCTGCCAGCGGGCCGACGCGGTGCTCGCGGTCACCGGCGACGATGAGGACAACTTGATCATCAGCCAGCTCGCGAAGCTGAAGTGCGGCGCGAACCGCGTGATCGCTCGGGTGAACAACCCGAAGAACGAGATCGTGTTCAAGGCCATGGGGATCGACGAGACCCTGTCGTCGACCCGGGTGCTCATGGGCGTCATCGAGCAGGAGCTGCCGACGGGCGGCTTCATGCCGCTGATGCCCTTAACCCGCTCGGACCTCGAGATCGTCGAAGCCGAGATCGCCGTGGGCTCACCGGCTGCGGACAAGGAAGTCGAGGCAGTTGGCCTTCCGAAGAGCGCGCACATCGGTGCGATCGTTCGGGATGGCCAGATCCTGCGGGCCCACCGCGACACCAAGCTCGCTGCCGGCGACCGGATCATCGTGTTCGCCCCCACTGCCGCCGAGCAGGAGGTCAAGAAGGCGCTCTTCGGCTAAGCAAGGGCCTGCAACAATGTTGACAATGGCGTTGATAGGTCTTATACCAATGCCATGGCGCGTGGAAGCCGACCGGTCTATGTGATCTCGATCGCCGCGAGCATCGCCGGCTGCCACCCGCGCACGCTGCGGATCTACGAGGAGGAAGGTCTCGTCGATCCGGTCCGGACCGATTCCAACATCCGGCTCTACTCCGATGAGGACCTCCAGCGGGTGCGCGTGATCCGCTACCTCACGCAGCAACGCGGCGTGAACCTGGCCGGCGTCAAGATGCTCCTGCAGTTCCGCGACGCCGCGGATCTGCTCCGCGAGATCGCGAATGCGATCGACGAAGTAGAAGCGCACGGTACGCAACGCTCAGACATGAGGAAAGAGGCCAAGCTGTGACCGAAGACATTCGCACCTACCCCCCGGAGCTCCCACTCGTCCCGTTGCGGGAGATGGTGGTGTTCCCGAAGATCGTCCAACCCCTCGGGGTCGGTCGCGACAAGAGCGTGGCGGCCATCGATGCCGCGATGAGCGAAGAAAAGCATTACGTCATCTTCGCCGCGCAGAAGGACCCGGAGGTCGAC
>DASUSA010000036.1:0-4011 GCA_036375335.1 Candidatus Limnocylindria bacterium | reverse complement strand
GCCGAGCGCCGCATCGAGCTCGGCGACCACCGCGGGAGTCGCGCCCTTCTGCGGCCCGTAGATCGCGGACGCACCCTCGGGGCCGAGCAGCGGATTGCGCACGTCGCACGCGACCTCGATGGCCGGACGGATCAGCCGCGGATCGGTCTGCCCTTCGAGATGATGTAGCCGCACGAGCGCCGCGCCGCCTTCGGGCAGCTCGCGGCCCTCGCGGTCGAGGAGCCGGTAACCGAGCGCGCGAGCCATGCCAGCGCCACCATCGTTCGTCGCGCTGCCTCCGATGCCGATGACGATCCGATCCGCACCGCTCGCGGCCGCGGCCAGGATGAGCTCGCCGGTCCCGCGTGTCGAGGTGACCCGGGGATCGCGCTCGCTCTCGCGCAGCAGCGGAAGGCCGCTCGCGGCGGCCATCTCGACGACCGCGGTCTTGGCGCCTCCGAGGATCCCCCACTCCGCGTCGATCTCGCGAAGCAGCGGATCGTGGACGCGCGCGGTCCGAATGTGCCCCGTGGTCGCGCGGACAAGCGCGTGCACCGTGCCTTCGCCGCCGTCGGCCAGCGGCACCTCATCGAGCTGGGCGTCCGGCAGCACGCGCCGAAACCCGCGCGCGATCGCGGACGCGACTGCGACCGCATCGGCACTTCCCTTGAAGGATTGCGGCGCGATGACGACCCGGTACGGAATGTCCGCGAGCGTAGACGGGTTGACGCAGCGTGGCCGCGAACAGAAATAGACTCGGCTCGTGACCCTGGTCTCCCCCAAAAGCGACGCCGCCTGTATTCAGCGCGAACCGGCCGAGCTCGGCCCGGCCTGGTCCGCGCTCGCCGCATCGCGGCAGCCGCCGAGCGTCTTCCTCACCCCGGAATGGATCGCCGTCACCCGCGCCCACGAACGCACGGAACCGATCACCCTCGCGGCCGGTGACTCGGGCATCGCCGCGCTCGCGCGCGAGGCGGACGGGACGATCACGTTCGCGGGCGGTCAGCTGACCGACGAGCAGGACGTTGTCGCGAGACCTGGCCACGAGGCTGACATCGCCACGTCGGTCGCGCGCTGGATCGGCGAGCAGCAGCCGCTCCGCGTTCGCCTCGAGTACGTCCCTGAAGAGCGGCCGACGCTGGATGCGTTCGACGCCGTGTTGCGCGAGGCCGGCTATCGGGTCACCCGGGCGCGGCAGACCGTTTCCCCGGTGCTCGATCTCCCCGCGTCGTACGAAACGTACGTGCAGTCGCTCGGCAAGAAGGAGCGACACGAGCTACGGCGCAAGGTCCGCCGGCTCGAGGGCGCCGGTCCGGCGACCTTCCGGTTCGCCACGGGTGCCGAGCGCGCCACCGTGCTCGACCGCTTCTTCGCGTTGCACCGTCTGAGCCGCGGCGAGAAGGCCGACTTCATGACCGCCGATGTCGAGCGGTTCTTCCGGGACGTCGCGGACGCGCTGACGCCGCTCGATCGTCTGCGCCTCGGCGTGCTGTCGTTCGATGGGGCCGACGTGGCTGTGCTGTTCGGCTTCGCGATCGGCAAGGTCATCGCGCTCTATAACGCCGCGTACGATCCCGGGCTCGCGTCGCTGTCGGTCGGCATCATCAGCCACGCGTGGGCCATCCGCGAGGCGATCGCCCGCGGATATTCGACGTACGACCTGCTGCGCGGCGATGAGCCGTACAAGTACGACCTCGGCGCGCGCGACCGGTGGCTCGCGCGCCTCGACGCGGAGCGGCCCTGATGCGCGTCGCGATGCTGTCGGTGCACGCCTGCCCGATGGCGAAGCTCGGCGGGCGCGACTCGGGCGGGATGAACGTGTACATCCGGGAGCTCGCGCGCGATCTGGCGAGCCGCGGCATCGAGGTCGACGTCTACACGCGGCAGCGCGAGCACGACCATCCCGAGATCCAGGAGATCGCGCCCGGCGCGCGGGTCATCCACATCGAGTCCGGCCCGGTGAGCTACCTCCCGAAGATGGAGGTCTACGACCGGCTCACCGAGTTCACCGCAGGGGTCGAGGCGTATGCCGCGAAGCACGACCTCCGCTACGACGTCATCCATGCCCACTACTGGTTGTCGGCCGAGGTGGCGCGGGTGCTGGGCCCGAAGTGGGGCGTGCCACGGATCCAGATGTTCCACACGCTCGGGCTGGTGAAACGCGAGGTGATGGACGAGGACGTCGACGCGGAGGGCGACGTGCGCATCGCGATCGAGCGACGCGCGGTCCGGGAGTCGGCCGCGATCGTCGCGGCGAGCGAGATCGAGGCCGCCGAGCTCGAAGAGCTCTACGCCGCGCCGGCCGCCAAGCTCCGGATCATCCCGTGCGGCGTGGATCCCGACGTCTTCCATCCGATCCGTCAGGCCGATGCGCGCCGCGCGCTCGGCCGCGATGAGTGTGAGCGGCTCGTGCTGTTCGTCGGCCGCATCGAGCAGATCAAGGGAATCGACGTGCTGCTCAAGGCGATCGGCATCCTCTTTCGCAGCTATCCAGAGATGCGCGGCGAGCTCTGCCTGCTCGTCGTCGGCGGCGCGCTCGATGCCGAAGATGCCGAGGCCGAGACGGACAAGATCGTCGAGCTCCGGCGGCTCGTCCACGAGCACCGGCTCGAAGACACCGTCGACTTCGTCGGCTCGCAGGACCAGCCGCGCCTGGCGCTCTTTTACAACGCCGCCGATCTATGCGCCGTGCCGTCGCTCACCGAATCGTTCGGGCTCGTGGCGCTGGAGTCGATGGCCTGCGCGACGCCGGTCGTGGGCACGCGCGTCGGCGGGCTCCAGACGGTCATCGAGAACGAGGTGTCCGGCCTGCTCGTGCCGGCGGGCGATGACGCTGCGCTCGCCGAGGGCATCGCCCGCCTGCTCCTCGACCAGAGCCTGCGCGTGCGACTGGCAGCCGGCGCTCGCGAGCGGGCCAAGGACTATTCATGGCGCCGCGTCGGCGAGGCGATCGCCGCGCTCTACGCGGATCTCATGCAACCGGTGGAGGTCTGATGGCGGACGCATTCGAGCTCCCGCGCCGCGCGATGGCGATCTTCGCGCATCCGGATGACGTTGACTTCGGCTGCTCTGGCACGATCGGGCTCTGGACGCAGACAGGCGGCGTCCACGTGACGTACTGCCTCATCACGAGTGGGAACAAAGGCACTCACGATGCGAAGATGACGCCCGAGCGCATCGCTGCGATCCGCGAGAAGGAGCAGCAGGAGGCCGGCCGCCGCGCGGGCGCATCGGAGTTTGTGTTCCTGCGCCACGGTGACGGAGAGACCGAGGTCTCGATGGCCCTCCGCGGCGAGGTCTGCAAGCAGATCCGCATCCACAAGCCGGATCTCGTCTTCTGTCCCGACCCGTGGCGGACGTACCAGATGCATCCGGACCATCGGGTCGCGGGCTGGGCTGCGCTCGACGGCGTCATCGCCGCGCGCGACCACCTGTTCTTCCCCGAGCAGCTGACCGACGGGCTCGTGCATCACCGGGTGACCCGGGTGCTCATGTTCGGCACCGCGGACCCGAACGTGTGGTTCGACATCTCGTCCTCGATGAAGACGAAGATCCACGCGCTCCAGGCGCACGAGAGCCAGATCGGCGACTTCAAGCGGCTCGCCGAGCGGATGCACGCCTTCGCGGCCGCGACGGGCAAGGCCTGGGGCCTCGAGAAGGCCGAGGCCTTTCGCTACCTGGAGCTCGCTTAGTCGTTCGCCGCGATACTCCGCAGCGTGAGCGCCTGCCCGTACTGCGCGTCGCGAATACCAGATGTCGCGATCAGCTGCGGTCTTGCGGGCGGGCCGTCACTCCAATGAGCGACCGCCGTCCCGAGTCCCAGGGCTCATCGGCAAGCGCGCTCATCCGCGTGGCTGCGCTCGCGTTGATTCTGGTGTTGTTGGGCATCGCGCTGCTCTACGTCTATCGCGCGCAAAGCCCCGCACGCACCTCAACGGTTGCGCCGGGTCACCGCATCGCCATGGTGTCGTCCAGCTCATCCCGCTGACCGCGCCGCCGTTCGTGGCTGCCACTAGTGCTTGAAGTGGCGCC
>DASUSA010000035.1:0-4667 GCA_036375335.1 Candidatus Limnocylindria bacterium | reverse complement strand
AGTCGCTGCTCCTGCTCATCGAGCGCGCCGATGGCGTAGGCGGCGAGGTCGTCGGTCGGGTGCGACGTCATGAGTCCTCGCTCTCCAGCTGCAAGCGGTCGCGCAGCTTCGACATCGCCAAGCGCACTCGGCTCTTCACCGTACCGAGCGGGGCGCCGGTGCGCGCGGCGATCTCGGTCTGCGATAGCCCCGACCAGAACGCGAGACTGAGCACGAGACGCTGCTCGTCGGGGAGCGCGGCGACCGCGGCGCGTACGCGCTCGGCCGTCAGGCTCGCGATGACCCGATCGTCAACGCGGGTCTCTTCGACAAGCTCAGCGGCTTCGTCGATCGCGGCCTCGCGTTCGATGCGCTTGCCCTTCGTGCGACGCCAGTCGATCGCGGAGTTGCGCGCGATGGCGAGCAGCCACGTGCGGACGGAGCCGCGATCCGCCTGATAGGTCGCTGCACGGCGCCAGACGGCATGGAACGCGTCTTGGGCGACCTCCTCCGCGCGCTCCGGCGTCCCGAGCACACGGTACAGAACGCCGAACACCGTCCGGCCATACCGGTCGTAGAGCTCGCCCAGGGCATTGGCGTCGCCGCGGGCGATCCGGGCCACGAGGGCTCCATCGTCACCGGCTACGGCCTCAGCGTCGGAGATGGATGGATCCCACGCGGGGGACTCTATGGCGTCGTCCGAATGTCCGGGGCCATCCGCGACCCGCATCTCCACGCGAACGCGAGCTGTCTCGGTGCCCGCTCGCGCCGAACGGGACTGATCCCCGCGGAGCCACGTCAGTTCGCTCAGGCAAGACCACGCACGGCGCCGACGGCGATAACGAGACCGGCCACGGTGATCGCCGCCGCCGAGAGAGCCGGCAGCATCCGCACGATGGCTGATCCGCCGAACCGCGACAGAACGCGGTGTCCCCGGAGCGCGCGTTGCCCGAAGACGAACACAAGCCCGATGCCAGTGAGGACGATCGCGAGGCCGACGCTGAACGCGGCGACGAGCACCATCCCGAGCAGTATGTTGTGGAACGACACCGCCGCGAGGAGCACCACGAGCGCGGTCGGGCACGGCAACAGTCCACCGGAGACGCCGAGCGCGAGCATACCGCGCATCCCGACGGGACGGACATCGTGGCGATGCTGGCCCGGGCCGTCTCCGTGTTCGTGCCCATGATCCGGGTGACTGCGCATCGAGCGCATCCGCGTGCGGAGCAGGCCGAGCCCGATCGCGACGACCAGCACGCCGGAGAGCACCCCGAGGACGGGGTACAGCCGCTCCGGGAGCACGTACTGAGCAGCAACGAGGGTGACCGCGCCGAGCGCGTACACGCCAAGCGTGTGCGTGACCGTGACCGTCGTGCCGAGGACGACGGCCTGGCCCGCGGTGCCCCGTGAGCCGACGAGGTACGCCGCCACCATGGCCTTCCCGTGCCCCGGGCCGAGCGCGTGAAGCGCGCCGAGGGCCATCGCGACGAGCAGGGCCGCGGCGAGCGAGCCGAGATCGACGCTGGCGCTGCGGAGGTAGGACGCGAGTGTGTCCGCGCCCGCATCGATCGCGAACCGCGCCACGCCGCCGAGCCCAGCCGCGGGGGTCATGGACGCAGCGAGGTCGACGGTCGCGGCGGCGGCGGTGACGTCGGGCGGCGCGACGGCTGGGTCAGTCGGATAGGAGCGCAGCTCGTTCGTCGGGTCGTCGGCACCGACCGTCGCGTCACGGACCGATCCGCTGAAGACGACCGCGTGCCAGCCGATCCGTCGTGGATACGTGGCGTCGCGATATTCGATCCGGGCGCCATCTCGAGCCGCAGGCGCGGCGAGGTCGACCGTCACGCGCAACGTCGCGAGGCCGGCTTGACCGGCGAGTCGCTCGACGGTCGACGACCGGAGGGTCGGATGAACGGCAACGCCGTCGACGCTGAGCGAGAGCGCATCGGCGAGACGCGTGGCGATGCCCTCGACCGCGCCTGACTGCGTCTCCTGCAGCGTCGGGATCTCGGCGAGGTCAAGGACGTAGTGCACCGCGATCGCCTCGGCTCCGACGCTCACGCGGGTGAAGTGATTCACCGTGAAGTTCCCCAGGGGGTGCGCCGACGCGGCGGCCGTGCCGAGGGGCAGGGCCAGCAGCGCAAGCACCCACGCCATGAGCAGTCGCCTCACCGTGAGAGCTCCGCCGCGCGCCGCGCCAAGGCGACGTCGCCCGCTGCTGCCGCGATCGTCGCCGCTCGCCGCACCGCGACGGGGTCCCGCCACCCGAGCCGGAGCGCCTCCGAGGCGTGCGCAGACGCAGCGGTGAGATCGCCGTTCTTGTACTCGGTCCAGGCAAGGGTCATCGCGACAGTGACGCTCGGTCGGATCGCGTACTCCGCGCGCGCGGCGGAGAGCGCGTCGGGAAGCCGCAGATCGTGATCCGCGTCGAACAGCGCGAGATCGACATCGGTCCGCACGCCGTTCGCCTTGAGCAGCTGCTCCATCGCCGAGACGACTTCGGCATCCTGCGCGGCGCGGGTCGTGTCGCCGAGCCGCTCGTGCAGGTCGGCCAGGGCGATCAGGAATTCAGGCACCGGAAGGCGTTGGGCAGCCTGTTGATCGAGCGCCGCGGCAGCGGCGACGTCGCCGCGCGCGGCGAGCACCTTCGCCTGACCGGCGAGTGCGAAGACATAGCCGTCGACCCGCTGCAGCGCGTTCTCGTACGCGGCCTCGGCTGACGCCAGATCGTCCTTCGCCAGGTACAGGTTGCCGAGCTGCACCTCACACCAGGCTGTCCCTTCGGTGCGCGGCGCTCCGGCCTCGACGGCGCGACGCATGGCGTCGATGGCGCCGTCGAGGTCGCCGTGGAGCTCGCGGAGATAGGAGATGCGCGAGTAGGAGGCGAGGTCTGGGCGCAGGTCCACCATCTGCTGTGCCGCGGCGACCGCGTCTTCGTAGCGACCGAGCTCGACGGACGCGTCGACAAGGACGCCGAAGCCGGCCGGCCGAGCAGGCGCGGCCGATCGCGCGACGAGCCCCCAGTGGAGGGCCGCGATGAAATCGTGGCGTGATAGCGCGAGGCTGCCGGACGCGATCGCGACATCGGGATCGAGGGGCGCGAGCGCGCCGGCCTGGCCGAGCAGCTCGGACGCCTTCGTGTACAGCGCTGGGTCGTACGTCTCGCGAATGCGCACGAGGTACGCCGAGGCGAGCGCGGCCATGAGCCGCGGGTCGTTCGGTGCACTCGCGAGCCGGCCCTGGGCGTATGCGACGGCTCGCTCGCCATCGGTCCGAGGATCAAGGAGCCGCTCGAGCGCGGCAGGCACGTCGACGAGGTCCGTGCGGGTCGCCGCAAGGACGGCAGCGAAGGCTCCGGCGCACGCGACGAACGCCAGGAGCCACAACCCGGCACGCCTCACGGCAGGAGCACTTCTGCCTTCGCGGTCTGGCTCTGGTCACCGAGCGTGCAGCGCACCGTCAGGATCGACACGCCGTGCTCCGCGAGCGGCGGATAGCTCCAACCCGCGACGCCACCGGTATCGGCGACGCGCTCTCCCGCATCGGCCGTCGCTCCCGTCGGCCGAGCGACGCTGAGCCCGCATCGCGAGTCCGGCGTCGTGAGCACCGCGATCGCGCCGTTGCTGGACGACGTGACGGTGACGAAGTACGACGGCAGGACCAGGCCGGCCGGCGGTTTCGTGCCGAGCGTCGGTACCGTGCCGGAGGCGTCGGCGGCGGACGGGACCGCTGTTGGCGCTGATGGCGACGCGAACATCGTCGCGGGCGAGGCGCACGAGGCAAGGAGCGCAAGGGAGAGAGCCAGCAGCGCGCGCCCGCCGGGGAGCGTGCGCCCCCCGGCGGTGGACGACCGTGTGGTCATTCGTGCGCGGGCCACGTCGCTACGGGGTGACCGGCTCGAGCCGGTGACCTGGGTAGGTGTGATCGAAGCCCTGCGTGGCGGTGCCCACGTACGGGAACGATCCGAGGAACGGGACGTCATTGGCGTTGACGCCGTCGCCGAGCTGATTGTTCGGCGACTTGTTCTGAGCTGGGGTGAATGGCGTGCCGCCCGCGACGGCCTGGAGCGCGATGTCGATGACGTCGTCACCGAGACGCCGGCCGTTCGGGAAGCCTTGGTTGTCGCCACCGAGCACGCCCATGCGGTTCGGCGACGCGGTCACGGGTGTCGTGACGTTGAGGCGAAGCTCTTCTGACGGCTTCACGTACTGCGGCTTGTTGAGGCCGGGGATGCCGGTGAGGAAGATCGCCACGAGGTCGTTGCGCGGTGTCGGCGGGACGTCGATGCCGTAGATCGCGTGGAGCAGCCGGGCGGCCTCGGGATCGGTCACGCCGCCGAGGAATTGCCCGTCATCCTTCGGCTGCGAGCTGTTCCAGAGGTCCTTCGCCCCAACCGGGACAACGACCTCGTTCACGAGCGGAGCGCCGAGGCGCGAGACCTGGACCCACGGGCCATTGGCGTTGGCGGTCCCGTCGCCGTTAAGGACCTTCACCTTCTGGCGGTAGGACGTGGTCCATCCGCCGATGACCGCGAACTGCGAGCTCGGGTCGGTCGGCATGGATCCGTCGTTGGTGAGCTTGTTGATCGGAACTTGCAGCGCGATGGAGAGGACGTTGTAGCCGGACAGATCGTCCTTGCCGCCGCCCTTGTTGCCGGGCGCGCCTGGACGGATCGTCAGGAGGTCGAA
>DASUSA010000034.1:0-2456 GCA_036375335.1 Candidatus Limnocylindria bacterium | reverse complement strand
CCTCTGGTGTGAGACCTCGGTCCATCCCGATCACCGCCGCAAGGGCCTTGGTACCGCGCTGTTCCGTGAATTCGTGCAGGCCTGCGAGGGCCAGCATCCTGAGCTGCTCTTCATGGGGATGACGAACGATCGGGTCGCCGCGGGTGAGCCGTTCCTGAGGGGCCTCGGCGCGCAGCCGGGACTCCCGATGAAGACGAACCAGCTCGTCCTCGCCGAGGTCGATCGCGCGCAGGTCGCCGAGTGGGCCAAGCTCGATCCGCCCGGCTATCGGCTCGAGTGCATCGACGACGTCGTGCCGCCGGCGCTCATGACCGCCTACATCCAGGCGTCCGAGGGCATCAACGACATGCCGAAGGGCGACCTCAAGATGGGCGACTGGAAGCTGACCGAGGAGCAGGTCCGCGACCGTGAGAACTGGTTCAAGCAGGTCGGGACCGAGTGGTGGCTCCTCGTCGCAATCGATGAGGCAACCGGCGAGGGCGCGGGCTTCAGCGACGTGACCTACGACCCGAAGCAGCCGTGGGTCATTTGGCAGCAGGGCACCGGAGTTACCCGCGCGCATCGCGGCCACAAGCTCGGCCTCTGGATGAAAGCCGTGATGCTCGACCGGATCCTCCGCGAGCGGCCGGAATCCAGGTTTATCCGAACCGGCAACGCGAACACGAACGCCCAGATGCTCGGGATCAACACCCAGCTCGGCTTCAAGGTCGCGTGGCAGTCGATGCTTTGGCAGCTGCCGATCGCGGACGCGAAGAAGGCCGTCGGCCTCGTCAAGGAGACGGTCGCCTCGCGCTAACCGGACAGCGACCAGCACCCTGACCTGCTAACTTTTCGCCATCAGATGAAGGTCGGAGTGCCGCGAGAGACCGTGCCCGGCGAACGGCGGGTCGCGCTCGTGCCGGAGGCCGTGGGCCGGCTGACAAAGGCCGGGACCGAGGTCGTTGTCGAGTCCGGCGCCGGCACCGGGAGCGGGCACGACGACGACGCGTACCGCAAGGCCGGCGCCGTCGTCGGCGACCGGAGCGCGGCGCTCGGCGCAGATCTCGTGGTCAAGGTCCAGAAGCCCTCGGCGGAGGAGATCGCGCTCCTGCGCGAGGGCGGCACGCTCGTCGCGACCATCCAGCCGCTCACGAATGCCGCCACTGTCCGCGCCCTCGCGGCCAAGCGGACCACCGCGATCAGCATGGACGCGATCCCGCGCGTCACCCGGGCACAGCCGATGGACTCGCTGTCGTCGCAGAGCAACATCGCCGGGTACAAGGCCGTCGTCGCCGCGGCGAACTCGCTGCCAAAGTTCTTCCCGATGCTCACGACCGCGGCCGGCACGGTGACACCGGCGCGCGTCCTGGTGCTCGGCGCGGGCGTCGCAGGCCTGCAGGCCATCGCGACCGCGCGCCGACTGGGCGCGGTGGTCGAAGCGTTCGACACCCGCCCGGTCGTGAAGGAGCAGGTCCAGAGCCTCGGCGCGAAGTTCCTCGAGATCGAGCTCGGCGAGCAGGGCGAGGGCACCGGCGGCTACGCGAAGGAGCTCTCCGAGGACGCGCACCGCAGGGAGCAGGAGCTCGTCGGTAAGCACGTGAAGGACGCCGACGTCGTGATCACCACGGCGCTCGTGCCCGGCCGGCGGGCACCGATCCTGGTGACCGCCGACATGGTCAAGGCGATGAAGCCCGGATCGGTGATCGTGGATCTCGCAGCGGAGATGGGCGGCAACTGCGAGCTGACTTCACCGGGCGAGACGGTCGTCAAGGACGGCGTGACGATCCACGGCGAGGTCAACTGGCCGAGCACCGTCTCGGTGCACGCGAGCCAGCTGTACGCGCGCAACGTCGGCGCGCTGCTCGGCCTGCTGGTGAAGGATGGCGCGCTCGCCCTCGACCGCGAGGACGAGATCGTCAAGGGCGCCCTGATCACCTACCAGGGTGAGGTCGTGCACGCGGCGACGAAGGCCGCGCTGGAGAAAGCATGAGCGCCGAGGCGATCGTCGGGCTGTACGTGTTCGTCCTCGCCATCTTCGTGGGGTTCGAGGTCATCTCGAAGGTCCCGTCGACGCTCCATACGCCGCTGATGTCGGGCGCGAACGCGATCCACGGGATCATCGTCATCGGCGCGATGCTCGTGTCGGCGGCGATCGGCGGTCCGCTCGGCCTCGCGCTCGGGTTCTTCGCGGTCGTGCTCGGCACGGCGAACGTCGTCGGCGGCTTCGTGGTGACCGACCGGATGCTCGCCATGTTCAAGCAGAAGCCCGGCCAGAAGCCCGGTCCGCGGCCGTAGTGGATCTCCGTTCGCTGATCCCGCTCACATATCTCGTCGCCGCGGTGACATTCGTCCTCGGCCTCAAGGGCCTCTCCGGTCCGAAGACCGCGGTGAACGGCAACCGGATCGCGGCGGCCGGCATGCTCCTCGCGGTCGCGGCCACGTTCTTCGACGTCGAGTTCCAGAGCTACGGGACCACC
>DASUSA010000033.1:0-2718 GCA_036375335.1 Candidatus Limnocylindria bacterium | reverse complement strand
GTGGCGCGAGTCGCTGGGCAACCGACTCCTCGTCGGCATGACGGTCCTGCCGCCGCTCGTGATCCTCATCGCCGGGATCGGCGCCGTGGCCGTGGCGGCGCTCGTGCCGCCGAGCGAGAAGGACGTCGCGGCGCTCTATGCGGCGTCACCGGCGGTCATCGGGCTCGACCCGAAGGAAGCCGTGCAGGGGATCATCGCGACGTACTTCCTCATCCTGTTCATGCTCATCCCGACGGTCGTACCGCTCACGATCGCGATCTACTCGGTCATCGGCGAGAAGGCTGCTCGTACGCTCGAGCCGCTCCTCGCGGCACCGGTGCGCGTCGGCGAGCTGCTCCTCGCGAAGAGCCTGGCCTCCGCGATCCCGGCCGTGCTCGTGACGTGGATCGCGTACGCGATCTACCTCGGCTCGGTGCGCGTGCTCGGAAGCGCGGCGGCGGTGCGCGCGGTGACCGCGCCACGCTGGATCCTCGCGATCGTCGTCATGGTGCCGCTCCTCACGCTGCTGTCGGTGAACCTCGGCATCCTGATCTCGACGCGCGTGAACGACGTGCGGGTCGCGCAACAGATCGGCGGGCTGGTCGTGGTCCCGGTCGTCGGCATCGGGATCCTGCAGGTGACCGGCCGGGTCGTCCTGAACAACGAGTCGTTCCTCGGGACGGCGGTCTTCCTGCTCCTCTGCGATGCCCTGGTCTTCGTCCTCGCGCGGCTCGCGTTCCAGCGGGAGAACATCCTCAGCCGCTGGCGCTGATCACCGGGTCGGCGCGGGCGTGCGGCCGCGGGGCGTGTTGCTCGGCGACGGACGCGGGGTCGCGCCACTCGGCCGCGGCGCCGGCGTCCGGGGGGCCGGCTGGGCGGCGCTGTCTCGATCGTCGGGATAGGAGCGCGGACCGGCGATCTCCACCGTGAGGGACTGCGTCTCGCTCACGGTCTTCCCCGCCTCGCGCAGCTCGATCGCGATCTTGTATGTCCCGCGAAGCGCCGGTGCGTCGAACACGGAGAAGAACGTTCCGTTGCCCACGGCCGCTGACGTGCCGAGGGGCGACGAGCCCGACGCGACGCTCTTGCTCGTGGCCGGGTCGATGGCACGCCAGAACAGCGTGTACGTGTGCGGGTCGCTCCCGGCGCCCGGCAGGTTCGAGTACTGCACGATCAGGAGCGATGCCTCGCTTCGATGGACGAGCAACGGGACGCGAGCGACCGAGGTCACGAGGTATGCGACGTGGACATGGAACGTGAACGATCCGGTCGCCGCGCCGGCCGAGGCGAGGGCGACGCCGTTCGCGTCGGCGAGCCCGACCGTGAAGGTGTAGTCGCCGACCGCGGGCGGCGCGGTGAACGCCAGGGCCACCGGGGTCGTCGCCGCGGGCGCGAGCGCCGGCAGCGGGAGCGGCGTGGCCGCCGACGCGACGACCTTCTGGCCAGGATCCTTGATCTGCCAGATGAGCTGCACGCTGCCGGGACCGGACGCGGCCCAGGCCCTCGTGCCGGTGTTCGTCACCTGGATGGGCACCGTCTGCGCCGAGCCGGCGTCGTACGCGGGCGCCGTCACCGGCAGTCGGTAGCGCGCGTTCGCGGGCGGCTCGAGCACCGCGGAGTACACCAGGGCGCCGAGGCCACCGAGAAAGTGAACGGCCTCCTCCTCGTCCGTGTTCGCGGTGAGGCCGACCACGACGCGCGCGCCGGATGGCGTGTAGATGATCCCGGCATCGTGCGTGGCGAATCCGAGGTTCCCGGTCTTGTGCGCCACGATCGTCCCGTTCGGGAGCCCCGCCGGAAGCCGGTCGTTGATCTGGTTCCGCTCGAGCCGCGCGAGCATCCGGTCGGACGCCGCGGCGGACACGAGCTTCCGCTGCGCAAGGAGCGTGAAGAACTGGCCGACGACCCGCGCGGTCACGGTGTTGTCGTCGTTGTCGTCGGTCGCGATGTGGAAGTCGGTCAGACCGAGCCGCTGCAGCGTCGCGTTGATGTTCTCCGGGCCGAGCGACCGCCAGAACTCGAGCGCAGTGCCGTTGTCCGACACGGTGATCATCGCCTCGAGGGCCTCGTCGACCGTCATCACGGTGCCCGCGACCTCGTACGACCCGTCGTCGGTGATGTCCTCGGGCTGGATCTCGATCGTGTCGGAGTACTTGAGAGCGCCGGAGTCGACCAAGCTCTCGACGTGCACCAGGATGCCGAGCTTGTAAATGGACGCCGCGATGAACGACACGTCCGCGTCGTGCGCGTACAGCGGCTGCGCCACGAGCGGATCGGCGATGTACACGCCGGTGTCGCCGGGAAAGGCCTTGACCAGGCCGTCGACCTGGATGACGAGGTCCGCGCTGGACGCCGCGGCGGGAGCGGCGAGCGTCCCGAACAGCACGCATGCAACCACGCCGATCGCGAGTCCTCGCATCACTACGGGGTAACGCCGGCGAGGACCAGGTGTTTCACCCGCGCGATGCTGCCACGCCCTCCACGGTCGCGGCAGTCCCCAGCCGTACCATCTCGCGGTACCCCGCCGGCGTCTCGTCCTCGAACCCGAGCAAATGCAAGGCTCCGTGGGCCGCGAGGAACGCGATCTCCCGCACGAGCGGGCGTTTCCGGCGCTTCGCCTGCCGGGCGGCCTGGGCCGGGCTGATGACGATGTCCCCGACGTCGAGCTCTCCGTCGGCATCGCGGGCCAGCTTTCTTACAGCCCGCTCACCTTTTGCCCGCCCGACCGCCTGGCCGAAC
>DASUSA010000032.1:0-2046 GCA_036375335.1 Candidatus Limnocylindria bacterium | reverse complement strand
CCTCACGGTCTTCGTCATGCCGCTCACGTACTCGATCACGAACGGCATCGGAGCCGGATTCCTCGCGTTCACGTTCCTCAAGCTCGTCAGCGGCAAGAGCCGCGAAGTCACGCTCTGGATGTGGATCGCGTCCGTGGCGTTTCTCATCTACTTCGCCGACCCGTTCATCCGCAAGTTCCTCGCGTAGCCGTCCGGCACCTTTCGGACGACCGACGGGCCCTGCCGTAAGGCAGGGCCCGTTCTCGTTAGCGCGCGGCCGCGGCCTCGCGCTCGCGCAACCGTTGGACCCCGCGCACCAGGCCGAAGCAGCCGCTGAGCATCATCGCGCCGTGCGGCACCGCCTCGTACCAGCCGAGCGCCTTCGCGAGCCGGCGGTTCGGTCCGGTGATCGCGACGAAGTCGAACGGCACGAGATGGCGGTACTCATCGACGATGAGCGCGCCGTGACCGTCGTCGTCGAACACCTCCTCGTGAGTGATCGCCCCGGCGACGAGGCGCCCGGCTAAGCGGTGCAGTTTGTGGGTGTCCATGGCCTCGGTGTGGTGCTCCATTACACCGAGGAGGGTTTCGCCGCGGACAAGCAATCCGAGGACGTGCTGATTCCCGACGTTCACGATGCATGCCCCACTCGCCGCGCGCTCACCGACTCGCTCGTCCTCGAGTGCGCCCAGGACGGCTACCGGGCCGGTGTCGGCGAGGATCGCGCCGGGCACATCGCGCTGGATCGCGAGCAGCCGCGTCATGTACGCGGGCGGTGTTCGCCAGATGTGGTCGCCAAGGGTCGACCCCGGGGTGAGGAACCGGCGCCAGTGCTCGAACCGGAAGAGGCGGTTGCTCGCCTTCGGGGAGAAGCCGTGGTCCTGCGCCGCGATCGCGATCGTCGGCGGCATCGTGACGTCGTACGCCGCGAGGGTGCGCTCGAGCCGCGCCAGATCGACGTCGCGGAACTCGACCCGCACCGCGTCGCGGGGCGGGTCGTCGGTGACGACGATCCCGCGGGCGCGCAGCAGATCGAGGTCGTCGTGCACCGTGCGGGCGGCGACCTCCGTTGCGTAGACCCCGAGGCCGGCCTGCAGGTGGGACCACACCGCGTTCGTCGTGTGATAGCCGCCCATCAGGTTGCCGTGCAGGAACACCGGCTTGCCCTGCTCCCGGACCGCCGCGATCTTTCGCGCCGCGAGGCTCGTGGCCGACGGCAGCACGAGCTGGACGGCGTTCTCCGCCGGCTGGGCGGGGTCGTGGACGAGCGTGTCCATGGTGCCCGCGCCGATGTCGATGGCGAGAATGCGTTCGTCGCTCACGTTCCGATGCTCGCACAACGTGCGGCACGCGACCTGCTCTGCCCGATCGCAGCACTTGGAGGTGTGACGTGCAGGACGAGATCAAGGGCGAGATGAAGAAGGCCGAGGGCAAGGTCAAAGAAGAGTTCGGCAAGGCCGCCGGCGACCGCTCGACGGAGTGGGGCGGCAAGGTCGATCAGGTCAAGGGCGAGGTACAGAAGAAGGCCGGCCAGATCGAGCAGGAAGGCCGCCGCGACGAAGCGATCGACGAGCCCGCGTCGCGGTAGTCCCCCGCGACCTCCCCGGGTAGACTTCGCTCATCCCGCGGTATCGGCGCACCCGGGGAGGTCGCATAGAGGCCGAGTGCGAGGGTTTGCTAAACCCTTACAGGGGGTTTCTCCTGTCGCGGGTTCGAATCCCGCCCTCCCCGCAGTCCTACCATCGCTGGCACGATGAAGGCGCCGCCGCGAGACAGACCGAAGCTCCCCAAGGGCTACATCGCCACCGACCCGAAGGGCATGCTCACCTGGTCAGCCGTCGAAAAGCTCCTCCGCGTCGCCCCGTACTTCTGGATCGCGACCACCGGCGACGACGGCCGGCCGCATCTCATCCAGCAGTGGGGCGTGTGGCTCGATCAGCAGCTCTTCTTCGAAGGAAGTGAACGCACGCGGTGGGCCCGCAACCTCGCGCGCGACGCCCGGATCAGCTTCGGCATGCAGAGCGGCAACAACGCGGCCTACGGCGACGGCGCCACAGAGGTCCTTCG
>DASUSA010000031.1:0-7507 GCA_036375335.1 Candidatus Limnocylindria bacterium | reverse complement strand
CTCGACCGGCTTCGCCACATATTCGTCTGCGCCCTGGGCATACCCGGCCAGGATGTCGTCGGCCTGCTTCTTCGCGGACAGCATGATGATCGGCATCCTCGCGGTCGCGGCCTCCGACCGCAGCCGGCGGGTCAGCTCGAGCCCGTTCATGTTCGGCATCTGGACGTCCGTGATCACGATGTGCGGACGCTGCTTCTTGATCTCCTTCATGGCCTCGTAGCCGTCCGTGGCCGTGGCCACCACGTAGCCGTGCCGCGTCAGGAACGTTTCGACGAGCTTGCGGATCTGGCCCTCGTCGTCGACGAAGAGAACGCGCTCACCGGCCATCGGTCAGCGATCCGCCGGAAGGAGATCGGAGACGCGCTTGCGCAGCTCCGCCATCGTGAACGGCTTCGGCAGGACCCCGGTACCGCCGTGCCGCTCGGCCTCGATGATCTGTGCGCGCTGGACCGACGCCGTCACGAACACGAGCGGGATGTGTGCGGTGTCCGGCGATGCCCGCAGGGCGTCGCCGAGCTGGTAGCCGTCCAGCTTCGGCATGGACACGTCACTGAAGACGAGATCGGGCTGGGTGTCGCGGATGAGCGCGAGCCCTTCTTCGCCATCGACCGCGAGGCGCACGTCGTGACCGCTGCCACGCATCGCGGCAGTGATGAGCTTTCGGATCATCGGGTCGTCCTCGCAGAACACGATCTTCGCCATCTCGTGACTCCTTATACGCTCGCGACGGCCACGAGGGGCAGGGTGAACTGGAAGATCGATCCCTCGCCGAGCGTGCTCTCCACCCACGCGCGTCCGCCGTGCATCTCGATGATCTGCCTCGAGATCGGCGGGCCGAGCCCGGTGCCCTGGATGTACCGGGTCGCGCCCGACTCGAGCCGGGAGTAGCGCTCGAAGACCTTCTCGAGGGAGTCGGGCGGGATGCCCATCCCCTCGTCGCGCACGAACACGTGGACCATCCCGCCCGCGACCCGGGTCGTGATCGTGATGGCCCCGCCGTCGGGCGAGTACTTCACGGCGTTGCTCAGGAGATTCAGGAGCACCTGCTTGATCTTGTCCGTATCCATCTCGATGAGCGGGAGATCGGGGTCGCAGTTGAGCTGGATCGGGTGGCGACCGGCATTCGCGCTGAGCCGGTCCGCGGCGTCGGCGATGACCGCGTTGATGTCGGACCGCTCGCGGTTCAGGGTCATCTGACCGGACTCCATCCGGTCGAGGTCGAGCATCTCGGTGATCATCCGGTTGAGCCGCTGGGCATCCTTGTTGATGTCGCCGGCGTACTCCTTCATCTCCGCTGTGCTCAGGTCCTCGTCCCGCATGAGCTCGCTGAACCCCTGGATGCCGGTGAGCGGAGTGCGGAACTCGTGGCTCACGATGGAGACGAAGTTGCTCTTGGCGCTGTTCAGCTTCTCGAGCTGCTCGACCGCCCGCCGCTGCTGCTCGACGAGCTCCGCGGTCGTGAGCGCCGCCACCGCCTGGTCGCCGAACAGCCCAAGAAGCCGCGCGTCGTCGTCATCGAAGCGCGTGAGCGGGGACATCGACCGGACCGTGAGTGCGCCGAGGCGCTGCCCTGCCCGGGTGAGCGGGACCGACAGCGCGGCCGTCTGTCCGGCGTCGCGGGTCGACTTCACGGCGTGTTCCCAGCGCGCGTAGTCATTCACGATCGCCGGCTGCTGGGTCAGGAACGCCCGCCCGGATACGCCCTCGCCTTCCCGCAGCAGCTGCGGCGCGGCGATCGCAGCGAGATCGGCACGCGCGGTCTCGGCGAGCCGCAGCACGCTCGCGTGCGCGTCCCATCGGTAGAGCGACGCGGCACCGCGCCCGAGCAGCGTCGAGGCGGCCTCGAGGATCTCGCGCACCACCTCCCGGGGGTCCGTTTCGGCGGCGATGAGCGCCGATGCCCGGTGCAGGGCCATCATCCGTTCGTTCTCGCGCTGGCGTGCGACGAGGAGCTGAGCGGCCTCGAGTGCGGTTCGCAGCTCGTGCGCCACGCCCTCGAGAAGCCGGATCTCCTGCGAGGTCCAGGCGCGCGGCGCGCCGACCTGATCGAGCGCGAGGACGCCCGCGAGTTGCCCTCCAAGCCCGATTGGCGTCGCGACCGCCGCGAGGGTGCCGCCTTCGATGAGCGCGTGGCTCCCGAGGCTCGAATCGCTCAGCCGGGCGTCGCTCCGCGCGTCACGCACCGCGATCGTGCGACCTTCGCGGATCGCGAGCGTGCTCAGCGGCAACTGCCCATGCGTGCCGACGGCCACCGGCGTCACGCCCTCGGCATGCCACTCGTGCAGCACGGTGAGGTCAGCGTCGCCGGCGCCACTGATCACGACGCGCGAGACGCCGAGCTCGGTCCCGAGCTCCTCGAGCGCGGACCGCACCACGGAGTCCGGATCGAGGTTTGAGTAGATCCGCTGCGCGATCCGGTTTACCACCGCCTCGCGATCGGCGCGCGAGTCGGCCTCGGCGATCGAGAGGGCGTTGTGGAGCGCGCCGGCGACGTACTGCCCGAGCAGCGCGACCAGCTGGAGCTGGTCGCGGGTGATCGCGTGCGGTTGCCCGTCCGAGAGCGCGAGCGCGCCGATGAGCCGCGAGCGGGACACGAGTGGCAGCAGCGCGAAGGATCGAGCAGCCGCGAGCGCGGGCAGCTCGGGCCCGAGCGCCGCCCAGTCGGGCATCGCCTCCGTATCGTCGACCACGAAGGTCCTGCGCTCGCCGATCAGGCGCGTGCGCAGCACCGGGGGAAAGGCTCCGACCGGGTAGACGGCTCCGGCGCTCGACCGGTCCGATCCACCGAGCTGAGCCAGTACCCGGATGGACTCCGCCGTTTCTTCGTACTGCAGCAGCGACGCGACCACCGACGCCGGCAACAGTCCCTTGATCTCGGCAAGGAATTGCGTCGCCACCTCAGTGGGGGTGAGCGGCCCCGACAATCCGGCCGAGAGGCGGCCAACGAGGGCCAGCTCCTCCCGGCTGCGTTCGGTATCGCGGAGGGCGACGTCCATGTTCGTCGCGAAACGCCAGGCGACGATGCCGGCGGCCACGCTGATCGCGATGACCAAAAGCAGGATCTCGATGCTCTGGGCCCGCGTGCCGCCGAGCGCCAGCGCGACGTACACCGCGACCGCGTACGCCACCGCCACCGCCACGTACGCCGAGCGTCGCCGCATCGCTCGAATGCTAGACGGCTACCGTCTCGCCACCCGTTCGGGCGAGCATCGGTTGGTACACTCGGGAGGAGCCATGTCGAGGAGGGCCACAGCGTTGCAGAACAATCTCGTGCCCATGGTGGTCGAGCAGTCCGGCCGTGGAGAGCGCGCCTACGACATCTTCTCCCGCCTGCTCAAGGACCGGATCATCTTCATCACCGACATGATCGAAGACAACATGGCGAACCTGATCATCGCCCAGCTGCTCTTCCTCGATTCCGAGGATCCCGAGAAGGACATCCACATGTACATCAACTCGGGCGGCGGCGTGGTCACCGCGGGCCTCGCGATCTACGACACCATGCAGTACCTGCGCTCGCCGATCAACACGGTCTGCATCGGTCAGGCCGCGTCCATGGCGGCGGTGCTGCTCTCGGCGGGCGCTCCTGGCAAGCGCTTCGCGCTCCCGAACGCCCGGATCATGATCCACCAGGGCTCCGGCGGATTCCGCGGCAACACCCCCGACGTGATGATCCAGGTGAAAGAGCTCGAGACGCTCGTCGACAAGCTCACGAAGATCCTCGCGTTCCACACCGGACAGCCGGCGGACAAGGTGAAGCACGACTCCGAGCGCGACCGCTTCATGAGCGCCGAAGAGGCGAAGACCTACGGTCTCATTGATGACGTCTACGTCGGCAAGGCGAACGACGCCGTGCTGCCGAAGGCCGAGGAGGCCCAGGTACCGACGTCGATCGCCGAACCGGTGCGGGTCCGCTAGGTGACCACCGCCGCGAAGGGGGGCAAGCCCTACCGCTGCTCCTTCTGCGGGAAGTCCCAGGACCAGGTCCGCAAGCTCATCGCCGGCCAGGGCGTCTACATCTGCGACGAATGCATCACGCTCTGCCGCGAGATCGTCGACGAAGAATTCATGGAGACCCCGAAGGCCCGTGCGACCGGCTCGAAGGTCCCGAGCCCGAGGCGGATCAACGAGATCCTCGATCAGTACGTCATCGGGCAGGACAAGGCCAAGCGCGTCCTGTCGGTCGCCGTCTACAACCACTACAAGCGCGTCGGCGCCGGGCACCGCATCGACGACGTCGAGCTCGGCAAATCCAACGTTCTCCTCATCGGCCCGACCGGCTGCGGCAAGACCCTTCTCGCGCAGACGCTGGCCCGCATCCTCGACGTGCCGTTCTCCATCGCCGATGCCACGAGCCTCACTGAGGCGGGCTACGTCGGTGAAGATGTCGAGAACATCCTGCTCCGGCTCATCCAGGCGGCCGACTTCGATTTGAACCGGGCGCAGCGCGGGATCATCTACATCGACGAGATCGACAAGATCGCCCGCAAGGGCGACAACCCGTCGATCACCCGGGACGTCTCGGGCGAGGGCGTCCAGCAAGCCCTGCTGAAGATCCTCGAGGGCACGGTCGCGAACGTGCCGCCCCAGGGCGGCCGCAAGCACCCGCACCAGGACTTCATCCAGATTGACACCACGAACATCCTGTTCATCCTGGGTGGCGCGTTCGAGGGTCTCGAGAAGATCGTCGAGGCGCGTATCGGCAAGAAGACCATGGGCTTCGGCGCGACGCTCTCGCAGAACACCAAGGAGACGACTGCGGTCCTCAACGAGGTCATGCCGGACGATCTCCTCAAGTACGGGCTCATCCCCGAGTTCGTCGGCCGCATGCCGGTCATCGTCCCGCTGCAGGCGCTCGACGAGGCCGATCTCCTGCGGATCCTCACCGAGCCTAAGAACGCGATCGTGAAGCAGTACCAGAAGTTCCTGTCGATCGACAAGGTCGAGCTGCAGTTCACGGAGGATGGCCTCGTTGCGGCCGCGGCCGGCGCCGCCAAGCGCAAGACCGGCGCTCGCGGGCTGCGGACGATCATCGAAGAGGTGCTCCTCGACGTGATGTACGAGATCCCGTCGCGCGCCGACGTCCGGAAGGTCGTCGTGACCGCCGAGGCCATCGAGGGCAAGGCCAACCCGCTCCTGCTCAGCAAGAACGAACAGCTCGTGCTCGAAGGGGACGAAGCGTCTTCGGCGTAGCCCGCTAGCATCGACGGATGCCGAAGCTCTATTACGCCTCGCCCCGTGACCTTCCCACCAAGACGCCGATCCCGGGCATGACCCAACGGATCATCCGCGCCGAAGCCGCCACGGTCGCGATCACCGATCTCGCGCCGAAGACCGTGGTCGAGTCGCATAAACACCCGATGGAGCAGACCGGCGTGGTGACGAAGGGCAGCTTGGTGATGGTCATCGCGGGCGACCAGCGCATCCTCACCCCTGGCGACACCTACCGCGTGCCGCCGAATGCGTCCCACGGCGCGCGCGTCTTCGAGGAGCCGTGCCAGGTCATCGACATCTGGGCCCCTGCGCGTGATGACCTGTAGGTGAGAGCGACCGCTTGATGGGGGCCTAGGACCGGCCACCTCCCCCGACCGGGGGAGCGAGAAGGGCATCCCTCTCTCGCCTTGATACCCGCTTCGGATGCGGCATCCCTAGCGTCGTTATTGCATGACCAACCTGTTTCGGCGCGTCCCTGGCGATGCCCTGCTCTACGGACGCATCTTCGGCCTGGCCGCCGCGATCGTCTGGATCGCGATGGGCAGCCTGATCGTCGTGCCGATCGCGGCCTTCGCCGTCACCATCCTCTTCGGCACGATCGTCTACAGCTGGACGGCGCAGGCGACGCGGGGCACGACGTTCACGCTGACCACGACGCCGATCGGTCTGGTCGTCGCCGACCTCGCCATCACGACGCTCTGGATGATGGCGACCGCGCCCGACCCGCGGAGTGTGGCATTCGGCCTCGTCCTCATCGCGGCGGTCCTCGTCCAGTTCCGCCTCGGTCGTCTCGGCACCGCGGTGGCGGCGACCGCGTTCGTGGTCGCGGTCGCCGGTCAGCAGCTCGTGCTCCTCGCCCTCGGCCTGCCGCTCGATCCGCAGTCCGTCTTCCGGCTGGTCATCGTGGTCGGGCTGGTCCTGCTGGTCATCGGTGTGGTCGCCGCTGCGTACCGCGACGAGCAGCAGCGCGGGGCCCGCGCGCTGCGCCGGGCCCACCTGCTCGAGCAGGCGGCGACCGAGATCGATACCGAGGCTGGCGCTGAAGGGGTCCTGGCATCCATCCCGCGTCATGCGCTCGAGCTCGTCCAGGCGGATCACGCCACGCTGAACGTCCACCGGGGGCGGGAGTTCATGATCATCGCCGGTGCCGGCCTCGGCGAGCAAGTCGTCGGCGTGCGCGGGCCGGCCACGAGTGGCATCGTCGGGCGCGTCGTTCTGACCCGCGCGACGGTGACCGTCGACGACTACCGCAGCCTGACCGACGCGCCGAAGGCCGTGCTGGATCTCGGGCTGCGCAGCGCCATCGCGGTCCCGGTCCTGGTGCAAGGCGAGATCGCGGCCGTCCTCAACGTCGGGCGGTGCGTGGTCCGGCCGTTCGACCAGGACGAGCGAGACGCGCTCGAAGGGTTCGCTGCCCACGCCGCCATCGCGCTCGCCAACGCTCGGCGGCTCGAGCTCGGGCAGCGCCGCGAAGAGCTGGGCCGCGAGCTCGCGGCGTCCACGACGGAAGAGGTCATCAGCCGCCTCGCGGTCGAGGCGGAGCGCGCATTCAACGCCGAGTACGTCGCGGCCGCCGAGATCACCCCGACGCGCGGGCTCCGCGTCATTGCGGCGCTCGGCGCGGCGTCCAGTCTCGCCGGGCTCAGCCACGATCAGCTCGGTCCGCTCCTCGCGAAGGTCATCGAGCAGCGGGCAGCAACGACGGTCCGCGACTACGCGACCGAGTACGGCGATGTCGGGACCGAGGACGCGCTCGAGGCGGGGATTCACGCGGTGGTCGTCGTTCCGGTGCTTGTGGGCGACGTCGTCGTGGCCGCGTTCATGGTTGGGACCACCGATCCGCACCGCAGGTTCGATGTCGTCGACGAGCAGGGCCTCCTCGACCTCGCCGAGCTGGCGGGAAGCGCCCTGCGGGCGGTCGCCGATCGACGCGAGCGCGAGCGGCGGATCCAGCGACTCACCGCGCTGAATGAGATCGCCTCGAAGACCGCCCTGGTCCATGAGCCGCAGCGGATCGCGACCTTCGCCCACGAGTCGGTCCGGTCACTGGTGGAGTTCGATGCGTTCTACGTCGCGCGCTACGACGCCGAGCGGCGGCTGTTCGACTTCCTCATCGAGGTCGATGGCGGCCACGTGCGGGAGGGGGAGTTCGTCCTGCCGCTGGGCGCGGGGCCAACGAGCCAGGTGGTACTGAGTGGCGAGCCGTACGTGACGACGAGCCGAGGCGATGCGGTCCAGAAGCGGGGCAAGACCTATGGCGACGAGTCGCGCCGCTGCGAGTCGGCCGTTCACC
>DASUSA010000030.1:0-7933 GCA_036375335.1 Candidatus Limnocylindria bacterium | reverse complement strand
CCTGCACCAATTCGTTGGTCCGGTCTTCTGGATCGGGGCGGTGGGCCTTGGGCTCCTCGTGCCGCTGCTCGCCCTCGGGCCGCGCCGGCTCATCCCGGTGCCGAACGCGTCGCTCTCGCTCATCGCGCTCCTCGTGCTGGTCGGCGTGTTGGCGTTCCGGTACGCCGTCTTCTTCTCCGCGATCTCCTTCGTCCAGAGCTAGACGGTCCCGACCCAGCTCGAGTTCGACGAGGCCCGAGCCCGCTGGCGAGCGCTCGCTAGGGAGGACCCGGGCCTCGGGCCGATCGCCGCGTTCCACGACGAGCGCCTTGCGGCGCTCGCCGCCACTCCGGTTCCCGACATCGCGCTCGACCTCGAGTCCGAGCGAGCGGCCGAGGCGATCGCCGCCGGCCGGCCCCTGCTCGGCGAAGGTGCGCTCACCTGCGAGACCCTGGACGTCGCGGCGGAGCTCCAGCGGCTCGGGCGCAATCTGAGCGACACGAGCGTCGAGGGGTCCCCGGCTCAGCGGACGGCCGAGCGGCTCGCGACCACCGAGCTCGACGTCGGCCCGCTGCTGGGCGACGCGCTCAACGGGGACACCCAGGCCATCACCCGCGCGGCGGCGGCCGGTCAGTACGACCCGACCGCATTCGCGCAGCTCCTTGAGCTGGCGCTCCAGCCGGTGTTGTGGGAGGCGGCCGCACGTTGCGCGACGCTTACGGACGTCGATCGCTGGAACCGCGGCTTCTGTCCGGTGTGCGGCGCGTGGCCGGCGCTCGCGGAGCTCGTCGGCGCGGAGAAGCGCCGGGTGCTCCGCTGCGGCCGCTGCGGGACGTGGTGGTCGTGGCTCGTGCTGCTCTGCCCCTATTGCGGCAACGACGACCACCGCACCCTCGGGACGTTGCGTCCCGAGGACACGGCCTCGGCCGCGACGGGCGAGAGCCATTCAAAGGACCGGGTCGATGTGTGCCAGCAATGTCACGGCTACCTGAAGTCGGTCGCGACCTTCCACTCGGTCCCCACGCCGCAGCTCGCGGCCGAGGA
The DNA here is from genome assembly GCA_036375335.1 of Candidatus Limnocylindria bacterium. Lineage (GTDB taxonomy): Bacteria > Chloroflexota > Limnocylindria > P2-11E > P2-11E > UBA4735. The sequence continues at coordinate 6,910 of DASUSA010000030.1, read as the reverse complement.
CACCGCGACCGTGCACCTCGACGTCGGCGCGCGCGAATACGGATACACGCGGCCGGGCGCGGTGGATGTCGAGACAGCCGGCATCCCCCGGCTCGTCCGCGAGGGCCGCCTGCGCGCGGGCGGGGACTAGCTCAGGGGCTTCGGCGAGCTGTAGCTCGGCTCGTACGAGCCCGCGGCTTTGCCGTTGCCGGTGCCCGAGGTCGAGTCCCAGCTGCTCATGTTGTCCGAGCGGATCTTGTCGACGCGCTCACTCAGCTTCGCGCGGGCCTGCTCGCCGCTGAACGGGGTCATCAGGAGCGCGATGGCGGCGCCGACGATCGCCCCGGCGAGGATGCCGATGGTGAACGCCGAGAAGAGCGCAGTGTCGTCGTGGCCACCGCCGGCCTTGCGGGCCTGCTTGCGGCCATCTGAAAGCATGTCCTCGATCCGCTTGCTCGCTTGCGAGCGCAGGTCGTCGAACACGTCGTCGAGCTTGAGGTCCTTGAGCGCGTTCATCTGAAAACTCCCTTATGTGGCGACTTCGCCGGAGCCCTAGTCCGCAGGACCGGTGCCAGCGGCCTTCTGCCCGGTCAACGAGGCTTCGATGAACTGTTCGATGTCGCCGTCGAGCACCCGCTGGACGTCGCCGACCTCAACGCCGGTGCGATGATCCTTGACGAGCGTGTACGGGTGCAGGACGTAACTGCGGATCTGGCTGCCCCAGTCGGCCGCGCGCATCTCGCCGCGCTCCTTCGCCTGCTCGGCCTCTTGTTCGAGGACGCGCCGCTCGAGGAGACGCGCGCGGAGGACCCGCATCGCAATGTCTCGGTTCTGTAACTGGGATCGCTCGTTCTGCGAGGCCGCGACGATGCCGGACGGCAGATGGGTGATCCGAACAGCGGTCTCGGTCTTGTTCACATTCTGGCCGCCCGCGCCGGTGCTGCGATACGTATCGATGCGCAGCTCGTCGGGGCGGATGTCGACCTCGGTCTCGGTCTCGACCTGCGGCGTCGGATCGACGAGCGCGAACGACGTCTGCCGGCGCTTCTGAAAATCGAATGGCGAGATCCGCACGAGCCGGTGGGTGCCGCGCTCGTGCTTCAGGTAGCCGTACGCGTACTCGCCATCGATCGAGAGGGTCGCGCTCTTGAGGCCGGCCTCTTCGCCGGGCGTGCTCTCGAGCAGCTCCGCGCGGAAACCGCGCCGCTCCGCCCAGCGCAGGTACATGCGCACGAGCATCTCGGCCCAGCCCGCCGCATCGGTGCCCCCGACGCCGGCGCTGATCGCAAGGAACGCCGGCCGTTCGTCGTATGGGCCACCGAGCTGCGCTTCGAGGCTCGCCTTGGCGACCTCGAGCTGCAGCGCGTTCAGATCGGCCCCGAGGTCGCGCGCGATCGCAGCGTCCTCATCGGCGAGCGGCAGCATGTCGGTGATCTCGGCGGCCCGTGCGTGAAAGCCATCCCAGCGCTCGACTCGCCGACGTGCGGCGTCGAGCTTCTTCAGGACCGACTGAGCGCGCTGGCGATCGGACCAGAGGTCAGGCGCGGAGGCGTCGGCCTCTAGCCGCGCGACCTCGCGCCGTGTGTTGTCGAGGTCAAAGGAACACCGCCATCCGGTCGATGCGCTCGCGCAGCGACGCGAGTGCGCCGAGGTCGATCGTCATCAGCGGAGGTCGGCTAGCGCTTGCGCGGACGTTCGAATGTGGTCGTGACCGGCTGAGCCACCGGAGCAAGCTTGCCGGCCGCGAAGCTCACGAAGGTCACGCACGGGCAGTAGGTGTTGCGCGGGCAGCGCGGGCAATCGCCATCGCAATCGAGGGTCGCGCCGTAGCTGCACTTCAGGCAGTTGTCCTCGCAGACGATCCATTCCTTCATGCGAGACTGTCCTCTCTAGACGCAGTCCGGGCACGCGGGAGCCGTCTTCACCGCCCCAGAGACCGTTTGGACACCGCTCCCCACGCCTGTTCTGTGCCGGTTTTCGTACGCAGAATACGCGCCGGACCGCCCGGTTGGAAGACCTTTATGACGCCTCGGGGCGTTGTCCGAGATACGAAAGCCCACCGCCCAGGAAGGTTCGCGGCCGGACACCGAACACCTGGTCTATGGCGTTCGGGTGGGGCGTGTTGTCCACGGCGAGCAGGTCCAGCTGCCGGACGGTGACCGGCGGATCGGCCATCACGTGCTCGAACAGGAACGCCGCAGGCTTCATCAGGCCGGCCGGCAGCGGCACGGTCGGCCGGCGGATCCCGTAGGCCCGCATCGTCTCCTCGAGCATCTCGCGGTACGTCACCGGGATGGGGCCGCCCAGCTCGAAGACCCCGGCGACCGGCCCGCGCGCCGCCAGGGCGATTGCCCGCGCGAGGTCCGCAACGTGGAGGGGCTGGAAGCGGGCCACGCCGCCGCCGGGCAGGGGCACGACCGGGAAGCGGAGCGAGAAGCGGAGCCGCGGAAAGAAGTCGTCTCCGGGACCGAACAGGACCGACGGCCGCAGCACGACGCTCGGCACGGCCGAGGAAGTGACCGCGGCCTGTCCCTGGCCCTTGGTCCGGAGAAACGGGTACGGGCTCTCCGGCGACGCGCCGATCGCGCTCAGGTGGACGATCTTGCGAACGCCCGCACGCTCGGCCTCCCGCACCACGGCCCGGGTGCCCTCGGCGTTGACGCGCTCGAAGCTCGCCTGGCGCTCGGTCGGGATGGCCACGGTGTGGACGACGACGTCGACGGCGTCGAAGATGCCGGCCAGCGACCCAGGGTCGGTCACATCGGCGCGGCGCAGGTCGAGGCCCGCGCGCGGCAGTTCGGATCGGGCACGGTCCGGATCGCGGACGATCGCGCGGATCTCGTCGGGCGCATCGGCCTCAAGGAGCGCGGCCAAAATGTGGCGGCCGACGAATCCATTCGCCCCGGTGATGGCGATGCGCACGCTCTACAGACTACGCAGGCGTAGTAACAGAGGAACGGGCCGGCACACGCGCGCGGTGGGCCCAGATGAGCGCGGGGATGCCTGCGACCACGTAGATGAGCCCGAGCAGCTGAGCCTCCTGCAGTCCGGCGAGGACGATCGGATCGATCCGCAGGAACGAGCTCGCGAAGCGGAATCCGCCGTAGAGCACGAGATACAGCCAGAAGACCCGGCCTTCTGGCGCGTGGCCGCGAACGCGGGCCCAGTAGCGCAGCAGGACCACGAAGATGAGCACGTCAACGAGCAGGTCGTACGCGACCACCGGGTGGACGAAGGTCGTCTGCCCGAGCGTCGCGGGGTTCGTGTAGCGCACGCACCACGGGAGACCCGAGCACGCGATCGCGTGATGCTCGCCATTGATGATGTCACCGATCCGGCCGATCGCCTCGCCGAGCACGATGCCGATGACCGTGATGTCGAACATGAACCCGACCGGCAGGCGCAACCGCTTCGCCGCGATCCAGCCCGCGATCGCCGAGCCAATCGGCGCGGCAGCGACGGCGACACCACCGTTCCAGAACGCGAGCAGCTGATCGGGATGCGCGCTGTAGTACGGCCAGTTGTCGGCGATGTGGCCGGTCCGCGCGCCGATCAGGCCGCCGATGACGACGGAGATCGCGAACGGGTAGATGCGCTCGTCCTTCACGAGCCGGCGGGCAAGCCGAAAGGTCACCCAGCTGCCGGCTCCCATGCCGACCAGCGACCAGAGCGAATGCCAGGCGATCCGGAGCGGCCCGAGCGTCAGCGTCGGGTCGAACGGGAGATCCACTACGCCGCCATGGTGCGCGCCGGGCGGGCCATCCGGAACAGCGTGATCAGCATCGGGATCGAGAGGGCGACGAGCACGATCGCGACGAGCTGCGCCTGATACAACCCGAACAGATCGGGCTTGTCGATCCGGAGGAACGAGATGCCGAACCGGCCGATCGACTGGAACGCGAGCCAGATCCAGAAGATCCGGCCCTCGGGAGCCCGTCCCGCGAATCGGCGGCGCAGCACGAGCGCGAGCGCGACGCCGGCGAGATCCCAGAGCATCTCGTAGCCCACTGCGAGGTGGACCGGACCGGCGGAGTACCGCGGATCGCCGGCGCCGAAGGCGGGACCCTGGCCGAGCGAGTCCGGGTTGTCGTACGTGACGCAGATGCCCGGCGCGCCGCACGCGACCGCGTGGTGCTCGCCGTTGATGATGTCGCCGATCCGGCCGATCGCCATCCCGATCCCGATGCCCGGCGCAGCCGCGTCGGCCCCGGCGCCGATCGGGACGTCGCCGCGGCGCACGGCCACGAGGTACCCGGTGATCGCGCCGACCACGACCGCGCCCATGATCGCGATGCCGCCGGTCCAGATCTGAGGTATCAGCCAGGGGTTCGTGTCGTAGCCGCAGAGCGACCAGCAGTCGATGACGTGGAAGGCCCTCGCGCCAATGATGCCGCCGATGACCGCCGGCGTCGCGACCGCGTACAGCGCGTCCTCGGCGACCCGGCCGCGAAGCAGCCGCACCGGAAGCCACACGCCGAAGAAGATGCCGACGGCGGTGAAGATGCCATGCCATGCGAGCTGGATCGGCCCGAGGTGGACGTTCGGATCGAACGGCAGGTTCAGCTAATTAGCGCCCATGGCATTTCTTGAACTTCTTGCCCGAGCCGCACCAACACGGATCATTCCGGCCCAGCTTGTTGGCCGGTGCGGTCGCCGTCGCTGCGCCGCTCGCAGTATTCGTCTGCAGCCGGGCGCTCGACCCCGCGTTCGCGCTCGTCGTCGTGCGATTGTGCTGGTGGGTCGCCTCGGCTGCGGCCTTGTCCTTCTCGTCCTGCTCGGCCTGTTCCGCGGTGCGGACGGAGATCCGGAGGATCGTCTGCGCGACGTCGCCCGCGATCTTCGTCGTCATCTCGTCGAAGAACGTGCGGGCCTCGTTCTTGTATGCGACGAGCGGGTCCTGCTGACCGTAGCCCCGGAGGTAAATGCCCTCGCGGAGCTCCTCCATGGCCGTGAGGTGCTCGACCCAGTGCGTGTCGATCGTCCGGAGGAGCAGCCAGCGCTCGATCGCGCGCGAGGTCTCCTCCCCGAGCGTGGCCTCGCGGGCCTCGTACGTCTCGTCGACCAGATCTCCCACCTTCGTCATGAGGTCCTCGCGAGAGTCGATGCCGCTGAACGTCGCGACGGTGATCTCCCCGCCGCGGCCGAGCAGCGGGTCGAGCGCGGCCGCCAAGGTGGTGAGGTCCCAGTCCTCGGGATCCGATGACGCGACGTTCGCGTCGAGCAGGTCCGCCGCCGCGTCGTGCAGGTAATCGAGGACCGTTTCCCGGACGTCGCCCTTCGCGAGGATCTTGTGACGCTCGCCGTAGATCACGTTGCGCTGGTTGTTCAGCACGTCGTCGAACTCGAGGGCCCGCTTGCGCATGTCGAAGTTGCGGCCCTCGACCTTCACCTGGGCCTGGGTGATCGCGCCCGTGACCATGCCCGACTCGATCGGCGCGGCATCGTCGAACCCGAGTCGGGTCATGAGCCCGGCGATGCGGTCCGAGGCGAAGATCCGGATGAGCTCGTCCTCGAGCGAGGCATAGAAGCGCGACGAGCCCTGATCGCCCTGCCGGCCCGCGCGGCCGCGCAGCTGGTTGTCGATCCGCCGGGCTTCGTGCCGCTCCGTGCCGATGACGTGGAGCCCGCCGAGCTCGCGCACGCCGTCGCCGAGCAGGATGTCGACGCCGCGGCCGGCCATGTTCGTGGAGAGCGTCACCGCGCCCTGCTGCCCCGCCCCGGCGATGATGAGCGCCTCGCGTTCGTGGTTCTTCGCGTTCAGGACGTCGTGCTTGATGCCGTGCCGCGCGAGCTCGTCGGAGAGCGTCTGCGACTTCTCGACGGACGTGGTGCCGATGAGGACCGGCTGGCCCTTCGTGTTCCGCTCGGTCACCTCGGCCACGACCGCGTCCCACTTGCCCTGCTCGGTGCGGTAGACGAGGTCCTTGAGATCCTGCCGGACCATCGGCCGGTTCGTCGGGATCTGGGTCACCTCGAGCTTGTAGACCTTGAACAGCTCCTCGGCCTCGGTGGCCGCGGTGCCGGTCATGCCGGCGAGCTTCTTGTACATCCGGAAGTAGTTCTGGATCGTGATCGTCGCGTGCGTGCGGGTCTCCTGCTGGATCTTCACGCCTTCCTTCGCCTCGACGGCCTGGTGCAGTCCGTCGCTCCAGCGGCGGCCGGGCATCTGGCGGCCGGTGAACTCGTCGATGATCACGATCTCGTTCGCCGGCGTGACGATGTACTCCTTGTCCTTGTGATAGAGCGCCCTCGCCTTGAGCGCGTTGTCGAGGTAGTGGACGGCGGAGACGTCGCCTTCGTAGAGGTTCGGCCGGTTCAGCAGCCGTTCGGCCTTCTCGATCCCGGCTTCGGTGAGCGTGACCGCGTGGTGCTTCTCCTCGAGGATGTAGTCCTCGGTCTCGACGAGCCGCGCGGCGACGCGCGCGAACGAGTAGTACAGCTGCGACGCGTCCTCGGCCTGTGAGCTGATGATGAGCGGTGTGCGAGCTTCGTCGATGAGGATCGAGTCGGCCTCATCGACGATCCCGTAGTGCAGCTCGCGCTGCACCGTCTGGTCGAGGTCCATGACCATGTTGTCGCGGAGGTAGTCGAAGCCGAACTCGCTGTTCTGTCCGTAGGTGATGTCCGCGAAGTACGCGTCCCGGCGCGAGACATCGCGCCAGTGCTGGTGCCGGGGATCGAGCTCGTCCAGCACGATGCTCGGGTCCCACATCGCGCTCTTGTCGTGCGCGATGTAGCTGACCGTCATCCCGAGGGCGTGATAGATCGGGGCCATCCAGCCGGCGCCGGTCTTGGCCTGGTAGTCGTTCGTCGTGACCAGGTGCGCGCCCTTGCCTTCAAGGGCGTTCAGGTAGAGCGCGAGCGACGCGACCAGGGTCTTGCCCTCGCCGGTCTTCATCTCCGCGATGTGGCCACGATGCAGTGCGATGCC
>DASUSA010000029.1:0-2728 GCA_036375335.1 Candidatus Limnocylindria bacterium | reverse complement strand
CGTTCTTATCGGCTGCGCCCTGCCACGCATGTAGGCCAGGGGTGCGACCTCGATCTCCCCGCGCTCCTGCGCGCGAGACATGCGCTCGGCGGGCATGAGCTCGTACAGCGCGTCGTAGAGCGGCCGGAGGTATGGATCGATCTTCTCGGCCAGATCACCAGGCAAGAATCCCAGCCGTTCGCCTGCTTCGACCGCGGGCCGCGTCAGGATGAGTCGCGTGACCTTCCGCTCGCGAAGCGCGTTCACGCCCATCGCAACAGCCAAGAAGGACTTCCCGGTACCGGCTGGACCGGTCGCGAACACAAGATCGCGAGTACGCATCTCTTCGACGTAGCGGCGCTGATTCTCCGACTGCGGGGCGATCCGTTTGCCGGTGACCGTGGTCGCGACGTGCTCGCGGATCTGCTGCGGCGTCGCGACCGGAGCGTCCTTGGCGGTGCCGATGAGCCGCTCGAGCGCCGGCTTGCGGAGGTTGTCGTCGCGGCCCGACAGCGAGCGCATCGCGCCGACGAGGTCGCCGACCCGCGCGACGGACGATGGTTCGCCGCTGATCCGGAGCTCGGCTCCGCGGGCGACGATCTTCACGCCGAACTCGCGCTCGATACGGTCGATGTTCGCTTCGTTCTGGCCGGCGACGAACATCATCTCGTCCGGATCGGGGATGAGGATCGTGATCTGCTGCGCCTGCGCCACTTACACCTTGGGCTTGAGCAGCTCGCTCACGACGCGCGAGACCATCCCGCCGTCGGCCTGGCCCTTGAGCTCCGGCATGAGTTTCTGCATGACCTTGCCCTGATCTTTCGGGCCGGTCGCGCCGGTCTCGGCGATCGCGCGCTCGGCCGCAGCGCGCACACTGTGCTCATCGAGTTGCTTGGGGAGATACGACTCGAGGATCTCGAGCTCCTTCGTCTCTTTCGCCGCGAGCTCCGCGCGCCCACCCTTCGTGAACGCCTCGATCGACTCGCGGCGCATCTTGTTCTGCTTGCGGAGCACGGCCTCGACGGCCGCATCGTCAAGCTCGCCGCGCTTCGCGACGGATTCGTTCTGGATCGCCGCGAGCGCGAACCGCACCGTGTCGCGGCGCGCGTCGTCATGGGCCTTCATGGCGTCACGAAGGTCCTGCTCGAGCCGGGCTTTCAGCGTTGATCGCTGGGGGGCTTCAGCGCTTGCGACGCTTGGCTTCCTTCCGCTTGCGTCGGGCGGCCGGGCGCTCGTAGTACTCGCGCCGGCGGGCCTCGGCGAGGATCCCAGCTTGCTGGATCTTCTTGTTGAACCGGCGCAGGGCGGCCTCGAACGACTCGCCTTCGCCGATGATCACTTCCGACATGTCGTGTTTTGGGGTCACCCCGCTTTCGGTCATACAAGACGATGCCGGCGCGCCCAAAGGGGCCGCCGACTCACCGCATGATACGTGGTCCGGACGAGGTCCGTTGGTACAGATGCGCACATCTTTCACGCCCGCAGAATGACCGGCGTGGCCGCCGTCGCCGTCCTTCTGTCCTACCTGGCTGGCTCGGTCTCCTTTCCGTACTGGGTCGCCAGAGCCCGAGACGTCGATCTCCGAGCGGTGGGCTCGCGGAAGCTCGGCGGGAGCAACCTCTGGAAGAGCGTCGGCCCCGGTGAGGCGATCGCCGGCGGGCTGCTCGATGCCGCGAAAGGCTTCGTCGCCGTCATCGTCGCGCGGGCAGTCGGGCTCCCGCTTGAGGTGCAACTCGCCTGCGGGGTCGCCGCGATCGTCGGCCAGATGTGGCCGGTCTTCCACGGCTTCGATGGTGGTCGCGCGAACTCCGCCGGGTGGGGCTTCGCGCTCGCGGTCGATCCGGTCGCGTTCCTGATCATGATGCTGCCGGTGCTCGCGGCCATCGCGATGCGCCTGGCGGTCCGGCCGCGGCCGAGCCGCGTGCTCCCGCTCGCCTCGCTGCTTTCGTTCGCAGTGTTCCCGGCGGTCATCTGGGAGCAGGACGGCACCACACCGGCGGTCCAGGCGGCGCTCGTGGTCCTGGCGCTCATCCTCGCGCGCCGCATCACGGCCGGACTCGGTCAGGACCTCGCGACGGGTGCGCCGCCCGCACGCGTGCTTGCGAACCGCGCCCTGTTCGATCGCACCGAGCTCCAACAGCGGGGCGTGGTCGGGATCTAGCCGCCGCGCGCGCCGACGAGCATCGCCACCGCCGCGATCGCGGCGGTCTCCGCCCGCAGGATCCGCGTGCCGAGCGACGCGATCGCGGCCTCATGGCTGCGTGCGGCATCGATCTCCTCCGCCGAAAGACCGCCCTCCGGACCGGTGACGAGGGAGACATCGCCGTTCCGGGACGCCTCGACGACGCGCGGCCCGGTCGCCTCCTCCCAGCACACCACCACGCGGCCGTCGAGGTGGACGAACAGCGCCCCCCACGGCACGAGCTCGTCGACGCGCGGGATCGCGCCGCGATGCGAGGTCTCGGCGGCCTCGCGGGCGATCTTCTGCCAGCGCTCGCGTTTCACCGGCGACAGCTCGCGCACCACCGAACGCGCCGACGTGAACGGGACGAACCGCGACACACCCAACTGGCTGGTCGCCTCGATGATCTCTTCGCTCCGGTCGCCCTTAAGGATCGGCACCGCGAGCGTGAGCCGGAACGGCAGTTCGGTCGCGACCGGCCGGCGGGCAACGACCTTCCCTGTTACCTGCGCCGGCGCCACTGCCTGCAGTTCGACCTCGTGATCCACGAGATCGGCGACGAGGACG
>DASUSA010000028.1:0-3536 GCA_036375335.1 Candidatus Limnocylindria bacterium | reverse complement strand
GAAGCCAGCCGTGATGGCGTTCTGGGCCATCGGCCGGCCCATGATCCCGAGGCCGACGAAGCCGATGCGCGCCTTGCTAGTTGGGGCGGTCGCCATTGGGCTTCGGCTCATCGCCTTCGACGTACACGGTACGCACGCCTTCGTCGCTCGCGACCAGGAACGTGTCCTGGTCGGTGTCGCCGACGCTGACCGATGCGAGGAGCCGCTCGTCGGTGACGTGCACGAAGTGGCTCGATCGCTCCAGCTCGTTCGCGATGGCTTCGGGCAGCGACGCTTCCTCGAAGCTGTCCTTCACGAGGTCGCGGGCCTTCTTGACCATGCGATAGAACTCTTCGGGTGAGAAGCGGTCCTCGTGGGACAGCAGCACCGCGGTGCCGAGGTCGTCGTCGGGCTCGTGGATCTCATAGAAGTACATCGGGGTGCTCGCCAGCATAGGCCGCAGAGCCCTAAACTCGATGTCTCCATGACGACAGAGCAGCCGCCGACCACCACGCCCACGCCCGAGCCAGCGGCCGTCCGCTCGTTCACCCACACCATCGAGCGCAAGCCCGGCTCGATCGTCGCGATGAACGTCGAGGTTGACGCCGGCCGGCTCGAGCGGGCGAGCGATCGCGCGTTCGCGAAGCATGTCCAGCACGCCAAGATCCCTGGCTTCCGGCCGGGCAAGGCGCCCCGCGCGCTCTACGAGCGGACGTACGGCGCGGACCACCTCTGGGAGGACGCGGCGGCTGACGTCGTCGACGAGACGTTCAAGGAGATCGCCGATCTCGAAAAGATCGACTGGCTCGACCGGCCCGATGTCGAAGTGAGCCAGCTCGAGCCCGGAAAGCCGCTGAAGTACACGGCGACGGTCCCGGTCCGCCCGGAGGTCGCGCTCGGGGACCCCGCTGTGGCTGGGGTCACCGTCCAGCCGACGCCGATCACCGACGAGCAGGTCGAGCAGACCATCGCCGGGATGCGCGAGCATCACGCGGAGCTCAAACCCGTCGAGCGCGCGGCCGAGACCAACGACGTGCTCACGATCGACCTCGACGTGAAGCTCGACGGCAGGCAGATGCCGCCGATGGGCCGCAACGCCCACCTCGAACTCGGCAAGGACTACGCGATCCCGGGGCTGGCCGAAGCCCTCGTCCGAACGAAGGCCGGCGACACGAGGGAGTTCGAGCTCGCATTCCCGGGCGACTATCCGGACGAAGACCTCCGCGGCAAGCTCGGCGCGTTCACCGCGCACGTGTCGCAGGTCGCGGAGAAGCTCCTGCCGCCGTTGGACGACGAGTTCGCCAAGACAGTCGGGGTCGCCACACTCGGAGAGCTCGACAAGGCCGTTCGGAGCGAGCTCGCGCACGCCGCGTTCCACGAGGCCCGCGACGACGCGGCGGAAAAGCTCCTCGCGCATCTGCTCGACACGTCGACAGTCGAGGTGCCGGAGATCCTCGTGTCCGACGAGCTCGACCACCTGATGGCCGATCTCAAAGCCCGGGTGAAGGATCAGGGCCTCAGCTGGGAGCAGTTCCTCCTGCAGGCGCGGAAGACCGAGGACGAGATCCGTACCGATTGGCGCGCCACGGCTGAGCGCCGCGCGAAGTCGCTGCTCGTCCTTGACGCCCTCGCCAAGAAGGAGAACGTCACGATCTCATCGACCGAGCTCGCGCAGGAGGTGGCCCTGACGCCACTCGCGCAGCAGGACCCGAGCGCGCTACGCAACCCGGCGGTCCTCGGCGCGCTCGCGCGCTCGATGCGAAATCGCAAGCTCGTCGACAAGCTCATCGGCCTCGATTCGCCGAACGCGGAGCGCGACTTGATCCGCGCCGCCGGCGGGCCGGAGGACGCGGAGTCGCCGCACCCCGTCGCCGACCCGCCGACCGAGCAAGCGATCATCGTCCCACCGGCGCAGGCACCGGCCCCGGAGCGATCGAGCGAGAGTCGGGAAGCCATTCGGGCCATGCTCAACGACCGACCCGGCCAGTAGCATTTCGCGCCAATGACGGCGCTGCAGCTCATCCAGGGCCTCACCAACGCGCTCTTCGTTGGCATCTTCGTCCTCGTGGCGTTCGCGGCCTCGCGGAGCCGCACCCGCACCGCGGTCGACACCGCTGTCTTCTTTGGCGCCATCGCGGCCGCGGTGCTCGAGGCTCCCGCCCTCCAGCTCCTCGGGGTCGAGAGCAACCTCGTCACCAGCTCCATCGTGGCGGTCCTGGTGATGGCGCTGCCGTACCTCATGCTGCGATTGCTCGACGACTTCGCCGACGTGCCGCTGCTGATGCGCGCAGCGACGCTCGGCGGCCTCATCGCGTCCGCGATCATCGTCGTCACCAGCGGATCACCGATCGACCCGGCCGCCACACTCTTCCTCCTTGCGTATTTCGGGATCGTCGCGATGTACGTCGCGTTCGGCTTCGTCCGGCTGGCCCAGCGCTCGTCGGGCGTCACGAAGCGCCGCACGCAGGCCGTCGCCGCGGGCATGGGTCTGCTCGGGCTGGCGGTCGTCGTCGCGGCCGGAAGCACGATCGCGCCCAGCTGGGCGGGGGTCGTGTCCGGAGCCACCCAGCTGCTCGCCCTGTTCGCGGCGGTCGCCTGGCTCCTCGGATTCGCGCCGCCGGTGCAGCTCCGCCGGTACTGGCAGGAGCCTGAGCTCCGAGCCTTCCTCGCGCGCGCTGGGACGTTGCCGCGCTTGCCCACGACCGACGCGATCATCCGCGAGCTCGAGCGTGGAGCAGGTGAGTCATTTGGCGCGCGAGCTGCCATCGGGCTGTACGACCCCGATGCCGGCGGGCTGCGATTCAACGACGGGCAGGGCGCCCTGCCGGCGATCGTCCCAGAGGAGAGCCGGTACCTCGCCTCGCGCGTTTTTGCATCGCAGCGGGCGGAGTTCTTCCCCGACGCCGCGCGGGCGCACCCCGAGCACGCGACCGACTACCGGCGGGCCCGGGTGGGCCCGGTGCTCGTCGCGCCGATCACGGCCGGATCGCGTCGCATCGGCGTGCTCGAAGCATTCGCAGCGCAGCAGCCGGTCTTCTCGAACGATGACCTGGCCCTCGCCCAGCTCCTTGCCGACCAGGCCGCCGTCGTCCTCGAGAGCCGTGCGCTCATCGACGAGGCCGCCCGCGTCCAGGCGCTCGAGGACTCGGCGAAGCTCAAGGAAGATTTCGTGTCGGCCGCAGCGCACGATCTCAAGACCCCGCTCACCACGTTGCTCGCACAGGCCCAGATCCTCGAGGTGCGGTTCGCCCGCGATCCCGCGCTCGCCGCGCACCAGCCGGCGATCGGCCGGATCGCCCGTGAAGCCCGCCGCCTGTCCGCCCTGGTTCGGGACCTGCTGGACGCATCGCGCATCGAGGAGGGCAAGCTCGACGTGCGCCGCGAGCTCATGGATGTCGGTGCCGTGGTCCGACAGGTCGCGGAACGCCAGCGGCCCGAGCGGGAGCGGATCGTCGTCGATGCGCTCGAACGGCTGCCCGGAACCTTCGACCCCCGCCGGATCGAGCAGCTGGTCGACAACCTCCTCGAGAACGGATTGAAGTACAGCGACGAGGACA
>DASUSA010000027.1:0-2429 GCA_036375335.1 Candidatus Limnocylindria bacterium | reverse complement strand
TGATCAAGCTCATCTCCTCGCGGTCAGGCAACTCCGCAGCGTCCTGCTGCTCGACCTCGTTCTTGGCGTCGACCTTCTCGACTTTGTCGTTCTCGACTTTGTCGTTCTGGTCCACCTGGTCTGGGGCTTGAAGATCCTTTGCCATCACTGACCTCCCAATGGGTTTGACGTCACGTTGCCCTGGCTAATCGGCGCTTGCTGGGTCGCGTCGGCGTATGCGACGGATCCGTCGGACAGCACGTTCGCGGCGACCGCCGCGTTCACGGGGATCGCGATGTTCGCATTGACGAGGCTCATCTCTTCGCGGTCGGGAAGCTCGGCAGCGTCCTGCTGCTCGACTTCGTCGTTCGCGTCGCGCGGCGCCGGTGCCGTGCCGTCGTTCTTGTTGGCCATGACTAGTGCCCCGTCGGCGGAGTGATGTTGCCCTGTGAGATCGGGGCGGTCTGCTGGGCATCCGCGTAAGCGACCGAGTTGTCCGAGAGGACGTTCGCCGCGACCGCCGCGTTGATCGGCGCCGCGATGTTCGCGTTGATGAGGCTCATCTCCTCGCGATCGGGAAGCTCCGCGGCGTCCTGCTCTTCGAGATCGTCCTGCTTGTCCTGTGCCTTGAGTTCCTTGGACATCGAGTCCTCCTTTTCGTTCGTCTCGACCGCCCACGCGACGGTCGTGCGGCCCGGGTGGCCAACGTTGATGGCTTTGACGATCGGCATGTCCGACCTCCGTTCTTCCGGGCATCTGCATGCTCGGTGCCGTCACATGGCGCACTCGAGATGCAAATCGCCGTAACATGCATCGAGTCCATGACGATCACCGCGAACTCCGCCGCGTCAGCGCTCTTAGAGAGCAACCGAGCACGGCTCGCGCGCGCCGACGCGCAACTGTCGCGCGTCGGTGACGCGACGTCACCGTTCACCGAGGCGAATGTGCTGCGGCCGTTCAACGAGATCGGCATCGAGCTCGCTTGGGCGGCGAGCGAGTGTGGCCTGATGGCCGAGGTGCACCCGGATCCCGAGGTCCGCGCGGCCGCGGATACGGTCATTCAGGAGCTCTCCGCATTCAGCACCCGACTCGGCCAGGACCGGCCGCTCTACGAAGCCCTCGGCGGGCTGGAGGGCGCCACGCTGGATCCCGTCGCGCGACGCGTGGTGGCGCTCGCGCGCCGCGATATGCGTCGCACCGGCATCGAGCTCGCCCCGAGCAGGCAGGACCGCGTACGCAGCGTCCGGGCCGAGCTGGTGAAGATCGAGCAGGAGTTCGCGAAGAACATCCGCGACGACGTCCGGGAGGTTGCGCTGGAGCCGCGCCAGCTCGATGGCCTCCCCGCGGACTACGTGACGGCCCACCCGGCCGACCCGGCGGGCAAGGTCCACGTGACGACGAACTACCCCGACGTGATCCCGTTCCTGACGTACGCGACCGACGAGCCAGCCCGGAAGGCTCTGGCGATCGTGAACGGCACCCGTGCGGTGCCCGCGAATGTTCGGCTGCTCGAGCAGATGCTCGCCAAGCGTGCGGAGCTCGCCTCCGTGCTCGGCTACGCGAACTGGGCCGAGTACGCCTCCGAGGACAAGATGACCGGGTCGGCGGAGGCGATCCGCGAGTTCATCGATCGCGCGCGCGCCGCGTGCAGCGAGAGCGCGGCCTCCGAGTATGCCGACCTCGTCGCCGAGAAGGGCGGCGAGCCGATCGGCACGTGGGACACCCAGTACCTGCTCGAGCGGGTGAAGGCCCGCAAGTACAGCTACGACGGGCGGGAGCTGCGGCCGTACTTCGAGTACCGGGCCGTCCGGCAGGCGATCCTGGACCTGTCCGGCGAGCTGTTCGGCCTGCAGTTCACACCGGTGACGCTCGAGCTCTGGCATCCGTCCGTCGAGACGTTCGCCGTCAGCGTCGACGGCATCGAGATGGGCCACATCTCGCTCGACATGCATCCGCGCGATGGCAAGTTCAAGCACGCCGCCTGCTTCACCCTGGTGCCCGGGTTCAAGGGCCGCGCGAAGCCGCACGGGGTCCTCGTGTGCAACTTCCCGGACCCGAACGCCCAGCAGGGACCGGCTTTGATGCAGCACTCCGAGGTGGTGACCTACTTCCACGAGTTCGGACACCTCGTCCACGGCATCGTGAGCGGCCAGATCGAGTGGGCGCGTGTACGGCGGCCGTCGGAGTGGGACTTCATCGAGGCCCCCTCCCAGTTCCTCGAGGAGTGGATTTATGACTACGGCGTGCTCCGTCGCTTCGCGAAGCACGTCGAGACTGGCGAGATCATCCCCGAGGGGCTCGTGCGCAAGCTGCGCGACGCACGGGACTTCGGCCGCGGCACGTTCGTGCAGCGGCAGCTCATGCTGTCGGCGATCGCGCTGCGCCTGCACGACCGGTCCCCGGAGGGCCTCGATACGACGAAGATCGTCTTCGATGCCTCCAAGGAGTTC